>JAUYSA010000053.1 GCA_030696545.1 Hyphomonadaceae bacterium | reverse complement strand
GCCCGGCGGCGATGGCGCCCTGGATGGGCGACACGGTTGGCTGGTGGGAAGGCGACACGTTCGTCATGGAAACGATCAACGTGAAACCGCTGCAGGCCGAGAACATGTCGTTTCCGCTGTCCGACAAGGGCGTGGTTACGGAGCGCCTGACGCGCACCACGAGCAATGACGTGCTGTACCAGTTCTCGGTACACGATCCGGAGACCTACACGCAGGACTGGAAAGCCGAGATGGCCTTCTATCCGTCTGAGGGCATGTACGAGTACGCCTGCCACGAAGGCAATTACGGCCTGCCCGGCATTCTCGCAGGCGCGCGCAAGCTGGAAGCAGATGCGGATGCCAAGGTGAAGAAGGTCAAGGCGACCAAGGTCAAGAACTAGACGCAACGCGGCAACGCGGGCGAAGTTTGAAAAGGCCAGCCGGGAGGCTGGCCTTTTTGCTGGCGCGGATCGAAGTGTCACGCGGCGTCGTGGAAGATGATCCCCAACGTGTGGCGCGAGCCTGAGCGGATGCGGCTGACGCCGTGGCGCATTTTCACGCGATAGACGCCTTTCGTACCGCGCACCGGCCGCTCGTTCACCGCGAAGATGATGGCGCATCCGCGCCTGAGCGGCGCGACTTCGGCGCGCGATTGCATGCGCGGCCGCTGTTCAGTCAGCACGAACTCGCCGCCGCAGAAATCTTCGCCCGGCTCGGACAGCAGGATCGCGACCTGCAGCGGGAAGACATGCTCGCCATAGAGATCCTGATGCAGGCAATTGTAGTCGCCCTCGCCGTATTTCAGCAGCAGGGGCGTAGGCCTTGCCTGCCCCGCCGCGTGGCAGGTTGCGAGAAAGTCCGCATGCGCCGGCGGGAAGCGCGCCTCGCAGCCCAGAGCATCTTCCCACCTGTTCGCAAGCGGCGCCAGCCGTTCGTAGAGCATGGTACGCAAGTGCTGGATCGCATCAGGCAACGGATAGGCAAGATACTTGTACTCGCCCCTGCCGAACCCGTGCCGCGCCATAACGACCTTTGAACGAAACAGCTGGTCGTTGTCGTAAGACTTAACCAGCGCCGCGCACGCACCGGCATCAAGCAGCGGTGGCGTTACCGCGCAGCCCGATGCATCGACCTCCAGTTCGATCGCGACCCAGTCCAGTCTGGCGATAGTTGCCTGAAACGCCATGCGTGCTCCTGAGCTTTTGCCTGCTCTGCCAGAGCGTCAGCGCGAGCAGCGACGCATTTCGGACGCGGCGTTATCGGCGCTTGTCGTCGTCGCCGATTGCCAGCGCCACAGCCTTGCGCCCGACAGTGGGCAGCGCCGCGAGCGCATCCTCGCGCGCCAGCCACTCGCCGCTCATCTTTGCATGCGCAGGCGCTTGGGCGCGCCATACGTCGAGCTTCAGGGCAAAGTGCGTGAACACATGGCGCACCTCACCGATCCGTTCCCACGCGAACTTGCCTGGCGCGCCTTCAAGTGGGTCTTTGAGCTTCGCGTCGGCCCACACGCTGCCTGGCGGCATCATCATGCCACCCAGCAAGCCGCTCGGCGGACGGCGCACCAGCAGCACATCGTCTCCGCGCACCAGAACGAAGGCCGAGCCGTGCCGCGTGGGCGTGGCTTTCTTATCTGCCTTCACCGGGTAGCGCTCAGGATTACCCTCCGCTCGCGCCGCGCACATAGCGTTCAGCGGACAGATCAGGCAGTTCGGCTTGCGCGGCGTACACACCGTGGAGCCAAGATCCATCAGGGCCTGCGCCAGATCCCCCGCGCGGCCATTCGCCGGCAACGCGTCCGCCAAGTCCTGTGCGTGACCGGCGATCACCACCTTTGCGGCGCGCCAGCCTTTCTCCGTACCATCCGACCCGATCGCCCAGAGCCGCGAGACAACGCGCTCGATATTTCCATCGACCGGCGCGATCCGCTCGTCGAACGCAATCGAAGCAATCGCCGCCGCCGTGTACGGCCCCACGCCCGAAAGCTCTCGCAGACCCTTCGCGTCCTGTGGAAAACCACCCCGCTCCGCCACGGCTTTTGCACAGGCATGCAGGTTGCGGGCGCGGCTGTAATAGCCGAGCCCCGCCCACGCCGCTGACACATCCTCCCATGAAGCAGCCGCCAACTTCTTCACATTCGGCCAGCGCTTCCGAAAAGCGTCAAAATACGGCGTTGCATGGGGAATTGTCGTCTGCTGCAGCATCACTTCCGACAGCCAGACCAGGTACGGATCGGGCCTCACACCCTGATCACGCGCCTCCGGCCCCACGCGCCACGGCAGCACCCGCGCATGGCGCCGGTACCAGCGATCCACCGCGGTGAGCATCTTCCTGGGGCTGTGAGTGACCATGCGTTCCGAAGGCTATCTGCCCCCACACTATCTGTCCGGGGCCATTCCGACGAAACCCAAATGCTGGCAAGGTGGGCCATGACCGTCGACTGGGACAAATGGGAAAGGGAGCGCGAGGCCGAGCAAAGGCTGGCTCAGACGCGCGCCGTTCCGGTGTATCGTCCAGCCAGGCCAATGGGCGCAGCCGTCGCACGCGCCCTGCGCCCCCTCCTGAAGGAAGCCGGCCCCGCCCCGGAGACGCTGCAGTCCCGCTGGACCGAGATTGTCGGCATGCGGATCGCCGCGATAACCGAGCCGGTGCGGGTCTCCCGCGCCAAAGGCGGCAATGTGCTACACCTGCGCGTGCCCTCCGCCGCCGCGCCGATCATCCAGCACGCCACGGATCACATCCTGGAGAGGGTAAACCTCGCTTCGGGGTCGAAGATCACGTCGCTAAAGCTGGTGCAGACCGCGCCGCCCAAACAGCTCGCGCTCGTTATTCCGCGTCCTTTGACGCCGGAACAGCGTGCGGAGCTGGTGAAACGCCTCGCCCCCGTTCAGAGCAATGCCCTGCGCAGCGCCCTGTCCCATCTGGGCGAAGCTGTCATGACGGGCACGCGAAAGGGCTGAGCCCCTCACCGCACACGTTGACCGCAGCCCCGCCATTGGCCAAAACCGGCTGGAATAACGAGGGAATGTCCAATGTCCGCCATCCGCCGCCTGCTCACGCCGGTGTTTGCCGCCACGCTCGCGCTGGCAGCCGCCTGCTCCGAACAGAAGCCGCAAGCTGGCGCTTTCACACCTGTGCCTGTGACGCCAGTGCTCGGCGACGTTCCGATCGGCGACGCGAATGCGCCCGTCACCATGCTCGAATACGCCGCGCTGACCTGCAGCCACTGCCGCGACTTCTGGAAGTGGGAGCTGCCCAAGCTGAAGTCGCAATATCTCGATACCGGCAGGGTGAAACTGATCTATCGCGACTTCCCCATCGACGAAGCTGGCATGGGCGTTCTCTTCGCGTCTGTCTCGCGTTGCGGCGGTGAAGCAAAATATGTCGACATGGTCGACGAGTTCTTCACCCGCCAGTACGACCTGCTGACATCCGCGCAGTCGGGCAGCGCGCTGCCTGTGCTGAACGAGATCGGCGCGAAATTCGGCCTGTCGCCGGAACAGGTGATGACCTGCATCGACCACCAGCCCGACCTCAAGGCATCAATCCTGAAGTCGCAGCAGGATGCATCCGCAAAGGGCGTGCGTGGCACGCCCACGGTGTTCATCAACGACGAGCTCGTCGCCAACCCGACCTGGGAAAACATCGTCGCCGCGATCGAAGCAAAACTCGGGAACCCGGCGCCTGCCGCCGTTGCGCCTGCCTCCACCCCTGCAACGCCAGCACCCGCAGACGCCCCCGGCGCAACACCGCCCGCCTCGCCGCCGACCTAGCGCATGAATTTCCTCCGTCTGGCCCTCGCCGCCACCGCGCTGCTGCTCGCCGCATGTGAACAGCCGCGCGAGCCTGAGGCCTACAAGACGGTCGAGATCACACCCTTCCTCGGCCAGCCGGTGATGGGTGATCCGAACGCGCCCGTGCTGATCACTGAATACGCCTCCACCACCTGCGGCCATTGTCGCGCGTTTCATGAGCAGGTCTTTCCTGAGCTGAAAGCGAAGTACATCGACACCGGCAAGGCGCGCCTCGCCTGGGTCGTGATGCCGACGCCGCCGCTGGCGATTTCCATTGCCGGCGCCTCGATTGCGCGCTGCGCGGGCGAGGACAAGTTCTTCGCCGTCATCGACGACCTGTTCGACCACCAGAACGAGATCATCGAGTCCAGCCGTAATCCCTGGCGCCTGCAGAAGAGCCTGCGTGACCTGGGCGGACGCCATGGCCTCAACGCCGATCAGGTCGGCACCTGCATCGACGACGATGCGCTCGTGGAGCTGACGCGCAAATACGTCCAGGAATCCCCGCCCTTCGTCACCTCGACGCCCACCTTCATCATTGGCGGCGAAGATGTGGATCAGACGATGGAAGCGCTCTCCGCCGCGATCGACGCGGAGCTGGCCAAAGCCGCGCCGCAATAGCCCCGGCGTCGCCCCGCTGGCGACAGCCATTGACCCCGCCTTCCGCCCCCCTTAGAGGCACGGAAAGCCCGCATTTTCAGGGCGTACTGGAACCCTGACTTGCACCTGATCGGCCTCAAGATCGCGGGCTTCAAGTCCTTCGTCGATCCGGTGGATGTGCCGATCGAAGAGGGCCTGACTGGCATTGTCGGTCCCAATGGCTGCGGCAAGTCCAACCTGCTCGAAGCGTTGCGCTGGGCGATGGGCGCAACATCTGCCCGCGCGATGCGCGGCGGCGAGATGGACGACCTCATTTTTTCGGGCAGCGAAGCCCGCCCCGCGCGCGAGATGGCTGAAGTCACGCTCCAACTCGACAACCGCGATCATGGCGCGCCTGCCGAGTTCAACGACGAGGACACGATCGAGATCCGCCGTATGCTCCGCCGCGGCGCCGGCTCGTCCTACAAGATCAACGGCCGCACAGTCCGCGCGAAGGATGTGCAACTGCTTTTCGCGGATGCCTCCACCGGCGCCAACTCCCCCGCCCTCGTCCGCCAGGGCCAGATCAGCGAACTGATCGGCGCCAAGCCGCAGAACCGCCGCCGTATTCTTGAAGAAGCCGCCGGCATTGGCGGCCTCGCCGCCCGCCGCCACGAAGCCGAGCTGAAGCTCAAGGGGGCCGACGAAAACCTCGCCAAGCTCGCCGACATCATGGCCGAAGTCGAAAAGCAGGCGAATGCCCTGAAGCGTCAGGCCAGCAAGGCACGGAAGTATCGCGCCCTGTCGGAAGAGATCGCCGCGCTCGAAGCCCGCCTGGGCGCTGCCCGCTGGCGAGGCGCAGTCATCGAAACAACCGAAGCCCGCGCCGCCCTCGACGACGCAAAGTCGAACGAGCAGAAAACCGTCTCGACCGTGACGCGCGCATCGACCGCCGAACTCGAAGCCCGCGCCGCGATAGAGCCGCTGCGCGCGGCCGAGTCAGACGCCGCCGGCAGGCTCGGCGTGATCAAGCTCCAGCTTGCCCGCCTCGAAGCCGAGCGCGACGCAGCGAAGGAAGCCCTCGCCCGCCTCGACCGCGACATCACACGCCTGCTCGAAGACACCACGCGCGAGACCGTGCAGCGCGACGACGCAACCGCCCGCGCCGAACGCGCATCGCAAGCGCTGGCCCAACTGCCGCCTGACGATCCCGCAGCGCAAGCAAAGCGCGAAGCAG
>JAUYSA010000050.1 GCA_030696545.1 Hyphomonadaceae bacterium | reverse complement strand
GTCGGCGGCGGCGGCGCGGACGTGCTGAACGGCGGCGCCGGCAACGACGCCATCACCAGCGCCACGGACGCGGCGACCATCTGGGGCGGCCAGGACGACGACACCATCACCCTCGGCGCCGGCGGCCAGGCCAACGGCAATGAAGGCCAGGACTCGATCACGGGCGGCGCTAACACCGCGACCACCGGTGAAGTCCTGCTCGGCGGCCAGAACAACGACACCATCAACGGCAACGGCGGCGCCGACACCCTCAACGGCAACGAAGGCGACGACCAGATCACCGGCGGCGCCAACAACGACACCGCGTTCGGCGAAGACGGCGACGACACGATCATCACCGCGGCCGGCAACGACACGGCCTCCGGCGGCGCCGGCGACGACAACATCACGCTCGGCGGCGGCGACGCCACGGATGCGGCCAACTCGGCCTCCGGCGACCTCGGCGACGACACCCTCACCGGCGGCGCGGGCATCGACAGCCTGAGCGGCGGCGACGGCGGCGATCTGCTCAGCGGCGGCGGCGGTACGGACACGCTGGCTGGCGGCGCGGGCAACGACACCGTCACCGGCGGCGCCGGCAAGGATCAACTGACCGGCGGCGCAGGCCAGGACCGCTTCGTGTTCGGGGTCTCCGACTCCGGCTCGACGGTCGGCGCCTTCGACCTGATCAACGACTGGGAGACCACCGATCGCCTCGACTTCGCGGCGGCCGGCGTCTCCTACACCGAAAGCACCCAGGCCGACTTCGCCACCGCCGTGACCTTCGCCAACGCCCAGATCGCGGCCGGCGTCGATGTGGTCTCCGTCCAGGTCGGCACCGACACCGTGGTCTTCGCCGACACCGGCGCCGACAACGGAACCTACGAGGACGCCCTCGTCCTCGTCGGCCGCACCATCAACGACATCTCCGAAACCAACCTCACCCCGGATGCTCCCGGTGCGGCGACGGTGATCAACGGCACCGCCGGGATCGACACCCTCACGGGTACGGCGGGCGACGACCTGATCTCGGGCCTTGCAGGCGCGGACTCGATCACGGCTCTGGCCGGCAATGACACCATCGACGGCGGGGTCGGCGCAGACACCATCGACGGCGGCCTGGGCGCCGACAGCATCGTCGGCAACGACGGGGCCGACTCCCTGGTTGGCGGTTCGGGCGCCGACACCCTCGACGGCGGCATTGGCGCGGACGTGTTCCTCGGCGGTACGGGCGCAGACAGCCTGGTCCTGGCGGCGGGCGCGGCTGACGAAGTTCAGATCGCGGCCGGAGACTCCGGCGTCACCGCGGCTGCGACCAGCTCCGCAGGGGCCGACTCGATCACCGGCTGGGTCTCCGCGGACCACAGCATCGACTTCCTCGGCTTCGTGCCCGCTACGGGCGTCAACTACGCTGAGGGCGGCGCGCCCGTCGCCGACTACGCCACGGCCTACGCCGCGGCCAATGTCGCGCTCGACACCACGGTCATCTACTACGCCGCCGAGATCACTGGCGTCGGCGTCGTGGTGTTCCACGACAACGACGCGGACGGCACCTTTGAAAACGGCGAAGACGCCGTGATCCTGGTCGGCCGCGCTCTGGCCGACATCGCCTTCGCCGACATCACCTGATCGCCGCGCGACTCCAGTCGCTTCGGCAGCGCCCGTGGATCGCGAAGGCGGTTCGCGGGCGTTTGTCGTTTGAAGGGGGAGCGCACTCGATCGGAACGGCTCTGAGGCCAATTTGCCAAAGAGGCTATGGCGAAGCCCGGAGCAGAAACAGGTCGGGACCACCCATCGGACCATGCTCGGCCCGCCACCGATTTAACCTGACAACGCCACCGCGTCGGCGGCCATCTGTGTTCTCCGATGGTCTGGTCGCCGACTGGCGCGCGCGCCGCGGTCGTGGCTCAATTGGATGCGGCGTGCGAGGCCATCGCGCGCCCGGCGAAGGGGGTCTCGGCGCGCAGCACCACGCCGCTGGCGGATTCAGTGATGAACAGGCTACGGCCGCCGTCCCCACCGAAGGCGAGGTTTGTCCAAAGGGAGCCGGGCTCGGCTTCGATGAGATGGGTGGGGCGACCGCGCAGGTCGAACCGCCACGCGCCCATTCCGGGGTGGCAGACCCACAAGCCGCCCTCATCGTCGAGGGCCAAGCCGTCGGGCCCCGCCGCGCCGCCCGATAGCTGCACGAAGAGGCCGGCCTTGGAAATGCCGCCGTCGGGCATCAACGGCAAGCGCCAAACCGCATTGCCGCGAGTGACCCCGATGTAGAGCTGCGTCCCGGCCAGGTTCATGACAAGGCCGTTGGGGCTGGGCACGGTGCCGATCAGCAGTTCCAGGCCCCGCTGCTCGCTCCAGCGGTAGACACGCCCCGTCGCGTCGTGCAGGCCGGTCTGGCCCTGGTCGGTGAAATAGAGCTCGCCGGCGAGGCCAAAGAACAGGTCGTTGCAGCCTTTGAACCCCTCGCTACGATGACTCTCTAGGAACGGCGTCACTTGGCCGCTCCGGGGGTCGACCTGCAGGATCCCGCGCTTGTAGTCGGCGACGAACAGTCGTCCGTCTGGGTGGATCTTCAGTCCATTCGGCCAGCCGTCGTATTCGGCCACCAGGCTCCAGTCGCCGCCCGGCGTGATGCGGAAGATCCGGCCGAACGGAATATCGACCACATAGAGGTTTCCCTCCCGGTCGAAGCTCGGCCCCTCCAGTAAGGAGGAAAGGGCGTGCCCGGGGAGGTTGACGTCGCCCCATGCGCTGGCGGTGCGGGTGCGGAAGGCGTC
Organism: Hyphomonadaceae bacterium; assembly: GCA_030696545.1. Classification (GTDB taxonomy): domain Bacteria; phylum Pseudomonadota; class Alphaproteobacteria; order Caulobacterales; family Hyphomonadaceae; genus UBA7672. Next base: position 8,116 of record JAUYSA010000050.1, on the reverse strand, counting down.
CGGCAAGCGGGCGAACGGCTCGGCGGTGAGGGGGATGGGCAGGGGATACATGCGCGCTCGCGGATTGGGGTACACTGGCTAGGATTGGTGGACCGGGGCGCTTGTCAATCGCTAAGCGCCCGCCGGTTTAGCGTTCACCGAGAGGGCCGCGCTCCAGTCGATCGGGCTCCCAGCCCGCGCGCTCCGATGGATGCGCTCTGAACATCGCACGACGCCAAGCGAGCGCCCGCGACACGGATTTAATTGCGCTTTTAAACGTGGGCTCCTCCCCCTCAAGGTTCGATCGGGCGCTCGTCATGATACGGGAGCGAAGGCTCGTGACGGCAAGCCGCCGCTCGGAAGTAGGGGAGGCGATTTCCGGCGATGTCGCTTGCACCCCAGAACGCGAACACCTAGCATAACTTAGAGATTGACTAAGTCAGACTGACTAAAGACGATAGATCGCAAGCGACCGCATAGCATGAATATTCGAGGTTTCGCAGTCGAATAAAATGACCAGCCTATGAGCAGGAGCGGTTAGGTTGAACGATCAAAGGAAAAATAGTCAAAAATCGAAGGATGGTCGTGGCGCGCTCGACGGGTTGCGCGTCCTGGATTTATCACGCGTTCTCGCGGGTCCGTGGTGCGCCCAGATGCTGGCTGATCTTGGCGCCGACGTAATTAAAGTGGAGCGCCCGGGCCGCGGGGACGACTCTAGAGCGTTGGCGCCATTTTTGAAGGACGCCAACGACAAGGAGACTATGGAATCAGCATATTTTTTGTGTGCGAACCGGGGAAAGCGATCCATCACACTTGATCTATCAAGTAAATCGGACCAAGAAAAATTACGCACTTTAGCGTCGATGAGCGACGTAGTGATTGAAAATTATAAAGTAGGAACTCTTCGTCGCTACGGATTGGACTACGAGACATTATCAAAAGAGAATTCTAGATTAATATACTGTTCAATTACAGGATTTGGCCAAACCGGCCCGTACGCTCAGCGTGCGGCTTATGACACGGCTGTTCAGGCTATGGGCGGATTGATGAGTATAACTGGGACGCCGGATTCTGATTCCGGTGGAGGACCTCAGAAGGTCGGAGTTCCAGTCGTCGACGTGCTGACCGGTGTATACGCTTCGACAGGTATACTTGCCGCCCTGAACGAGCGAACTCGTTCAGGTCTGGGGCAGCACATCGATATATCCCTTTTGGACGTCTGCATAGCAAGCCTTAGCAACGCTGCTGCGAGCTTTTTGCTGACTTCGATTGAGCCTGTTCGGTCAGGGAATCTACATTCGACGACCGCGCCGAGCGACCTATATCGCTGCTCGGATGGTTCCATAATCATAAATATCGGCAACAACGCTCAGTTTATAAAACTTTGCAATGTGCTGAAGCTTGACGCAATCGCCGTTGATCCGCGTTTTTCAACCAATACGCAGAGGCTGCAACACCGGGAAGAACTTGAGTCGGCGGTGCGGGCGGCCTTTGCTCGGGGCTCCGTGCGGAAATGGGTTGCGGAGCTGGAAGCGGCCTCGGTGCCCTGTGGTCCGATCAATTCATTCGAGGATGTGTTCTCTGACCCTCAAGTCAAAGCAAGAGGTGTTGTGAGAAAGGTGAAACACTCCTTGGGGGAAGACGTTTCAACAGTTTCGAATCCCATTCGCCTGTCTCGTACACCGATAAATTATGAGAAATCCGCCCCTCTACTTGGCGAGCACAATGCGGACATCGATAAGTTACTTGATGGGCGTTAGATTGAGGTGGATGCGAAAGACATCATCAAGCGCTTTTTGAAAAAACTCGAGGAGTGGAAACGCCATGACGATTATGTACGAGAAGCGTGGGCATGTTGGAATTGTGACGATGAGCCGGCCCGAGGCGCGTAATTGTTGGGGTGATGACTTCGCCGCTGGTTTAGAGGAGCGATTTGCGGAAATTGGCGAAGACGACGAAATTCATTGCGCGATTTTGACCGGAGACGAGGCCGGGAAGGCGTTTTGCTCTGGAGCAAACCTGAAGGACCCGACCATGCATGGCGGGAAATCGCCGGCGGATTTCATCAAGAGTATTCCTGCGTACAAACGCTTTATATTCAACGTACTTACCGAATGCCCCAAGCCGATTGTCGCTGCAGTGAACGGCTACGCGATCGGCATCGGTTGTATTATGACATATTGCTGCGATCTGATCGTTGCATCTGATTGCGCCGAATGGCGATTGCCGCAGAGTCAGATCGGGATTCTGCCGGCGTACGGTGGTACGGCTCGTCTCGCCCGTTGGGTTGGGAAGGGGGACGCCATGAAGCTCGCGCTCGGCTTTCCTTTAAGCGCCGACGACGCGCTGAGGATTGGCCTAGCTCAGTGGGTGGTACCGCATAGTTTGCTGATGTCGGAAGCCCTAAGAGTTGCGCAACATCTCAGTTCTCAATCACCTTTGGCCTTGCGGCTTGTAAAGGAATCAATCACGTCCGGATTGGACAATCCAAACATAGGAAGTGCGTCGTTGACGGATATCTATCGTCAACACTTGCTAGCGTTGACTGCAGACCGTGAGGAAGGGCATGAAGCGTGGAGGGAGCGCAGAGCGCCAAAGTTTGTCGGGCAATAATAGAAACGAGGAGAACTCGTGGAGTGACTTCATCCTCCGAAGCCTAAGCATCGCCCGCTCTCGTCGTCGTAACCGCGGTCAGTCTGATCTTTTCCCGACTTAATTCTTCGTTTGGGCCGTAATGGGGGCTGAACCGAGGAAGGGCCATGCATCCGATCGGTCTTGCCAGAACAAGCCGAGGCAGGCAGCTTCGCCCGCTGCTAGCCTGATCGGCCTCCTTTGGGAGGTCGGCGGCTCGCAGGGACAGGTCTTCGGACGGCTTTTTTGTCGAGCGCCCGGCACGTGGGGAACGCCCGCGCGATCGCAGAATCCACCGACTTTGGGACGGGACCCTTGGAGATGTAGGAGCCCGATAATAAGGGTATCACCTGGTTGGCGCGATCGCCGACGACTGACAGGCGCGCTGAAAAGCCAATTGAGGAATGTTGCATGTCATCAGACAATCTGGTCGCCGACACCGCCGCCCGGATGTTCGCGGAACTCGCGGATGCGCAGTCGATCCTGATTTCCGGACGAGACGACTGGAAAGCGCCATTGTGGTCAGCCCTCGAGGAAGTCGCGCTTCCGTTGGCGTGGGTCTCCGACGCGGCGGGCGGCGGCGGCGCCTCGTTGGAGGAAGGCTTCGCCGTCATTCTTGAGGCTGGCCGCAGCGCTCTTGCCGCGCCGCTGGTAGAGACGCTGCTCGCCGGATGGCTGTTGGCTCAGGCGGGCCTGACGCCGCCGCCCGGACCGCTCTCTGTGGCCCCCTCCCAGCCTGGCGACGTGCTCTCGGCGGACGGCCAGGGGCGGATCAGCGGACGGGCGCAAGGCGTGCCGTTCGCACGGGAGGTCCAGCATCTGGCGGTCGTAGCGTCCGGTCCGGATGGGCCTGTGGTGGCCCTTGTCCGCACGGCGGATTGCCGGCTTGAACTTGCTGAGAACCTGGCGGGCGACGCTCGCGACACGGTTGTGTTCGAGCACGTCCAGCCAGCCGAAAGCGGCGTCGTCGGCGTGGCGGGCGAGGATGTCCAACTTTCCCTGCTGATGCTGGGCGCGACGGCCCGCGCGCTGCAGATCAGTGGCGCGCTGGATAGGGCCCTAAAGATCTCGGTGCAGTATTCGCAAGAACGCGTCGCTTTCGGAAAGACCATTTCCAAGTTCCAGGCGATCCAGCACAATCTCGCGCGACTGGCCGGCGAGGTGGCGGCGGCCACAGCGGCGTCGGGGTCCGCCGCGGAGGCGGTGGCGACGACCGGTTTTGCAGGTGACGCGATGCTGCTCGAGGTCGCAGCTTCCAAGATCCGGACCGGCGAGGCGGCGGAGCTCGGCGCACGCATCGCGCATCAGGTGCATGGCGCCATCGGTTTCACCGAAGAACACATACTGCATCGCTTCACGCTGAGAATGCTGTCATGGCGTGATGACTTCGGGAACGACACGTTCTGGAGCCTCAAGCTCGGCGAGCGTATCGCGGGCAAGGGCGCGGATGAACTTTGGCCCTTGATGGCCTCGCGGTGATGGGAGCGGGACAGATGACGACTCTCCAATTCGACCCGCTTCGCCTCCCTGAGAGCTGCCAGGACCTTCGCAAGGAGGTTCGAGCATTCCTGGCGGACGAGATTGCGGCCGGCGTTTTCGACCCGAGCCGCCCCGACTCTGGCTCTGAAAATGCGGATGATTTCGCGCGGCGTGTCGGCCAGCGCGGATGGATCGGCATGACGTGGCCCAAGGCCTACGGCGGGCAGGAACGCAGTTTCCTCGAGCGCTACGTGGTTACGGAAGAGATGCGGGTCGCCAACGCCCCCGTGGCGCGGTTCTTCGTCGCCGACCGCCAGAGCGGACCGACCCTGATCCGTTACGCGGATGAGCGCATCAAGCGCGACATTCTCCCGCGTATCGTTCGCGGGGAGGTCAGTTTCTGTATCGGCATGAGCGAACCCGGCTCCGGATCTGACCTGTTCGCGGCCCGGACGCGGGCCACGAAAGTGGACGGAGGCTGGTCTATCGAAGGCTCGAAGGTATGGACGAGCAACGCCCATCGTTCGGACTACATGATCGGATTGTTCCGCACTTCTCACGCAACCGAGGATAACCGCCGCCACGGACTGACTTCATTCCTGGTGGACATGAAAGCTCCGGGCATTACCTGCCGGCCGATCAGGCAGATCACCGGCCAGAGCGAGTTCAATGAGGTCGTGTTCGACAATGCTTTCATGCCCGATCACTACGTCATCGGGGAATTGGACGGGGCGTGGAAGCAGGCGACGAGCGAGCTTGCCTACGAACGGTCCGGACCGGAGCGCTTCCTCGAGAACTTCAATGTGCTGCGTCAATTCGTGCGGGTCGCCGGCGACCAGCCTGACGCGCGGGTGGCGGTCGGCCTTGGACGACTGATCGCCCAGTTGCACACCCTGCGCCGCATGTCGGTTTCCGTCGCCAGCATGCTCGAGGCGGGTCGCGAACCGGTCGTCGAAGCCGCGATCGTCAAGGACATCGGCACGGTGTGGGAGCAACTTCTCCCCCATCAAGTGCGCGAGCTGGCCTCGCTGCTGGACCTTGATGACAAGCTCTTCCGCGAGACCGTGGACTTCGAAATCAAAACGGCGCCGAAGCTCACCATCCAGGGTGGAACGACCGAAGTGCTTCGCGGTATCATCGCGCGCGGCCTGGGCCTGCGCTGATTGTCGACGAATTATCTCAAGGAAAGACATAATGGCTAGCGATCTAGCGGTTACCAAAGACGGCCACGTAGCGCTCCTCGAGATGCAGCGCCCGCCCTTGAACTTTTTCGATCTTCAGCTGATCACCGATATTGCGGACGCACTCGACGCCATCGACGCCGATCCGGAAATTCGCTCCGTCGTGCTCGCGGCGCAGGGTAAGGCGTTCTGCGCCGGCGCGGACTTCAGTTCTGGCGAAAACGAGCTAGGCGGCCAGCAGCCTCCGCCCCCGGTTCACCTCTACGTCGAGGCCACCCGGATCTTCGGGAACAAGAAGCCGATCGTCGCGGCCGTGCACGGCGCCGCCATCGGCGGCGGGTTCGGCCTGGCCATGGCGGCCGATTTCCGGGTGACCTGCCCGGAGGCGCGGTTTTCCGCAAACTTCACGCGCCTCGGATTCCATCCTGGGTTCGGACTTACGGTCACGCTGCCGGACGCCATTGGGAAGTCCAACGCCGAGCTCATGTTCTATACGAGCCGGCGCGTCACCGGCGAACAGGCCCTGGCCATGGGTCTCGCGAGCGCCCTGGTGCCCGCCGATCAAGTGCGGTCTGCGGCCCTCGCCCTGGCGCGCGAGATCGCGGAATGCTCGCCGCTCGGTCTCCTGTCGACCCGTAAGACGATGCGCGGAAACCTCGCCCAACGCGTGAAGGCGGCCACCGACCACGAGCTCATCGAGCAGGAGTGGCTTCGGAAAACGCAGGATTTCTCCGAAGGCGTCCGGTCAACCGCGGAGCGCCGACCGGCCAACTTCATCGGCGCCTGACGACGCCTTCCGTCAGGCTAAGGCTCCGCCTGGGGAGGCTGGTCAAGCGGATATGGGAACGGGCCAACAGCGAGATGTGGGCGACCCAAGAGAGGTGATGGCGGCTCGCCGTACACCTCATCTCAGACGTCCATGACTTCGGGTGCTGCAGCGCCCTTCCCGGGGATAGCCTGATGATCGACCGGATAGACCACATCGTGCTGACAGTTCGTTCTGTCGAGGAAACTTGCAAATTTTACGAACGCGCTCTGGGTTTCAGACGGGTCGATACGCGAGGCCGGCCCACGGCGCTGCACTTCGGACGCCAAAAGATCAATGTTCACGAAGTTGGTCACACCTTTGATCCGAAAGCGATGCATCCCACACCCGGCGCTGGTGATTTTTGCCTGATTACGGAAGGGTCGCTTGAGGAATTGAAAATGCATCTTCTGGATTGTGGCGTAACAATTGAGCTTGGTCCAGTTGATCGCCATGGCGCAGAAGGTAAAATGACCTCTATATATTTTCGAGATCCGGACCACAATTTGATAGAGGTAAGTAAATATTGATTGCCATTCGATGGATCGGCGCGACGTGAAGAGGCGCGGGACTACCATCTAACCTTATGTTGATCGCTTTGGGTCGCGCCTGGGCTGGGCGGCTCAGCGCCGCAATCGGCTAATATGGTCGCGCTCCACGCAGAGACCGTCTATGGCCACCTCAATCAGGTGGGCGAGAGCCGCGGCAGGTAGCCGGTTGGGGTTCGATTGACAGCACGATGGCCGAAGACCTGCCGCTCATTTTGGCCGCGTTTCTCCTGGGTGGCCTCGTCAAGGGCGCTACTGGGCTAGGGCTACCGGCAGTGGCTACAGGCCTTCTGAGTCTGGCTATGCCTCCGCTCCAAGCGGCCGCGTTAATCGTCGTCCCGGCGTTGGTGACCAACGTCTGGCAGACGGCCACCGGGCCCGCACTCCAGACGTTGTTGCGTCGGCTTTGGCCTCTGCTCGTCGGCATTTGCCTCGGAACTTGGAGCGGTGCGGCGCTCCTGTCGGGCGTCGACGCTCGGCCCGCCACCGCGGCCCTGGGAGTAGCGATCATGCTGTACGCGCTTGCTAGCGCGCTGCCATTCTCGAGAGGCGATCTGCCTAGGCGTTGGGAGCAGCGCATAGGCCCGGTGGTGGGGGCGATCTCAGGGTTGATCGCGGCCGTTACGGGCGTGTTCGTGATTCCGCTGGTGCCTTTTGTTCAGGCGCTCGGTTTGGATCGAGACGGTCTCGTTCAAGCCCTGGGTATAAGCTTCATGACGTGCACCGTGGCGTTGGCGCTCGCGTTGGCGGCCACCGGCGACTTTAGCGTAAGCGTCGGGCTCGCTTCGCTGTTCGCACTTGCTCCGGCGCTGGTCGGCATGTTCGTCGGCACGTGGATTCGCAACGTAATTTCGCCCATCGCCTTCAGGCGCGTCTTCCTCGCGGGATTCTTCATGCTCGGGGCTTATCTGGTCGCACAGTTTGTATTCTGACAGGAGGAGCTCTGAAGCTTGTCTTGCTCTTCCATCAAGACCGTCGGTCAGGAGCGTTGTCAGGTTAAGGCCTAGGGGTTCAGAAGCCGTCAGCGGTGACGAATTCAACCGCCGGCCGCCGTTCCAGTCGCGTAGAGCCTCGCGTCGCAGTGTTTCGTTCCGAAGTCCGCACGTCCGCCGCCAGAACCAATGCGCCGTCGGTGTCAGTTCGTATGAGCGATTCCATCGCTGCTAGGGCTGCCCCTACCTTTTGTCATTGGCCCTTATGTACTGTCAGCGACAGGCCAAACCAGCAGAAAGCGCCAAATTCGCAACGGGTTAGACGCGAGATCCCACGTGGGGTTTTATGGCGTTACAGCGTAACATTTTGCCGCCGCCCGTCGCGCAAGCGCATCGGCGTAGGGCAAACGCTCAGCACCGGCCGCTTTTAAGATCCAGGTTTGCAATTGGGTGGCGCGCCTTACTGCGAGCTCATCAGCATCTTGATGGCGGCTTGAGGCGAGTGACGGAGATGCTAGCGAAACGGCAATCCGCTGCGCTGTCGCACAACGGTTAGCGACG
>JAUYSA010000519.1 GCA_030696545.1 Hyphomonadaceae bacterium | reverse complement strand
AAACACCTCCGTGATTCAGCTGGCGGATAACGATCGCGGGGGCGCGGGTTGTCGCGTTTCTTCTTCACTGCCGGTAGCCGCCAACAGGCGGATGCCCAAACCACGCGGGGCCATCCCGCGTCCCCGGCCCTCCTTGAGGGCCAGAGCCACGGCATACCGGACGGCGCAAGCCGGCCCGATAGCGAGCCTGCATCTTTCAACGCGGCGCACTCTGGACAAGTCCGACAATGACCAGAACCCAAGCCGGCTTGCGATCGCGGTTCATCACGAGTATCCGCAATTCATGTATCTACAGGTAAAAGTCACCTCATGTCTGGATCATCTGGTGGGAATGCAGGTTCAGACGACGGGCGCGGCGCATTTTCCACAGCCGGGGAGGGCGCTTCGGCGTTGTCAGGCCTCGAGATCATGCGCCGTGGCGTCGGCGCCGATCGTGCCGCACGGCCGGGCATTGGCCGCTCGCTGAATTTCTGGCTGGTCGAGGTAGATGACGGCCGCGTTGTGTTCGAGGGCGAGCCGGGCGCTGAAAGCCTCAACCCGCTTGGCATTATTCATGGCGGCTGGACGCTGACGGTGATCGATTCAGCGTGCGGTTGCGCGACCATGACCGCGCTGGAGCCAGGCGTCAGCTACACGACGCTCGAAACCAAAGTGAACATGACACGCGCGATCAAGCCGAACTCAGGCGTGTACCGCTGTGAAGGCAGGCTGTTGGCGCGAGGCCGGCAGATCATAACGTCAGAGGCGGCGGTCAGAGGTCCTGACGGCAAGCTCTATGCGCATGGCACTTCAACCTGCATGGTGCTGCGGCCGAAGGATTGAGGTCAGGCGTTCTCGTCGTCTTCGTCGTCGATATGTTCAGCCGGATCGTCATCGTCGCTGCGATCATCCGGATACATGCCGGTCGATTCAAGAACCGTCTCGCTTTCCTGCGGATTGCCAAGCGCTGCAATGCGATCTCGAATGTGAGATGCGATCTCCTCCATATCGCCCATGAAGTCGCCAGAGCGCCGCGTGCGCATTTCTTCCAGCAACCCCATCAGCTGATGCCGCCGGCTGTCGACACTTAGATGGGCGTCAAAGGCGATGTCGTCGACATCATCCGTGGTAAGCTCCTGCGCAATCCCCGGCATGTCATCGTCGCCGCCGATCTCCATATCGACCGGGCGAACCTCGTCAGAGTGATGAAGGCGCGGCATCAGTTCGCTCCACTTTTGTCACTGCCAGCCAGGATCCGCTCGATCTCGTGGGCAGGCATGTTGGTGAGATCCTTCGAGACCTCTGCCACGACCTTGTCGGAGACCTCCTTGTGGAAAGCCTTGCGCAGGTCGCCCATGATCATCGGCGGCGCCGCGATCACCAGTTTGGAATATTCGCCGCGATGGGCGGCGGAGTAGAGCGTGTCCGCAATCTCCTTCGCGAAGCGATGCTTCTCCAGCTTGTGCCAGTTGGTCTCCTGCATCGCGCTGCGGTGCGTTCCCATCGACGAGAAAGCGCGCCCCGGCCTATCAGTGCCCTGTTCGCCGGTCCGGGGATTGTCCTGCTGCAGCGCATTCACCACTTCGAGGTTTGGGTGCATTGCGTCCCCCTCATTTCGGAAGAAGAGGGCCTTTTCGCAGTCTCCCACCATCACCCACGCGTTATGGTCGATTGATACGCCAGCCATGCTTTTCTCCGGATAACCGTCTGATGACCCAACGAATGGGGCACACAGGCGTTCCGCCCCCAGCTTGACGCCCGGCAGGCGCAGGACGATTGTGCGCCGCACATTTGATAGGAAAGGCTTCTCCATGAGCGCTTCTGATCCGGTCGTGATCGTAGGCATGGCGCGCACGCCAATGGGCGCGATGCTTGGCGAACTTGCAGGCTTCTCGGCCAACGAGCTTGGCGCACACGCCATCAAGGGCGCGATGGCCGAAGCCGGCGTGAAGGGCGAAGAGGTCGAGCTGGTCTATATGGGCAACTGCCTCCCCGCCGGTCAGGGTCAGGCCCCGGCCCGCCAGGCTGGCATCAAGTCCGGCCTTCCGAAAAGCGCGGAAGCCACCACCGTCAACAAGATGTGCGGCTCGGGCATGCAGGCCGCCGTCATGGGCCGCAACGCCATCCTCGCGGGCGAGGCCACCGTCGTGGTCGCCGGCGGCATGGAAAGCATGACCAACGCCCCGCACCTCGTCGATCTGCGCAAGGGTCACAAATATGGCGCAGCCGCGCTGAAGGATCACATGGCGACGGACGGCCTTGAGGATGCCTACGGCGGCGGCGCCATGGGCAACTTCGCAGACATGATCGCGAAGGAATACCAGTTCACGCGCGAACAGCAGGACGCCTACGCGCTCGAGACTCTCAGCCGCGCGCAATCCGCCACGAAGGAAGGCCGCTTCAAGCGCGAGATCTCGGCGATCACCGTGAAGGGCAAGAAGGGCGACGTCACGATCGACACGGATGAACTTCCGCGCACCGCCATGCCGGAAAAAATCCCGACCCTGCGCCCCGCCTTCTCGAAGGACGGCACGGTGACGGCCGCCAACGCCTCCGGCATTTCGGATGGCGCCGCTGCGCTCGTTCTGATGCGCGCGTCGGAAGCCAAGAAGCGCGGCCTCAAACCGCTGGCCACCATCGTCGCAAGCGGCGCTCACAGCCACGAACCGGCCTACTTCACCACGGCCCCGGTGCCGGCGATGAAGAAAGCGCTCGAAAAAGCCGGCTGGCAGGCTTCGGATGTTGATCTCTGGGAAATCAACGAAGCTTTCGCCGTCGTGCCGATGATCGCCATGAAGGAACTCGGCATCACGCACGACAAGGTCAACGTGAACGGCGGCGCCTGCGCCCTCGGCCACCCGATCGGCGCGTCGGGCGCCCGCGTGCTGGTGACGCTGATCAACGCGCTTGAACAGCAAGGCAAAAAGCGCGGCATGGCCGCGCTCTGCATCGGCGGCGGCGAAGGTATCGCCATGGCAATCGAGCGGGCCTGATCCAATGTCAGGTGATGTGACAAAAGTCCCCAGCGGATCGAAGCTGGGCCTCGGCTTCTCGCGCGCCGTACGCGTGGGCGACATGGTGTTCGTCTCCGGCTGCGCGCCGATCGCTGCCGACGGCAGCGTCGCGTCGCCCGGCGACGTGAAGGCGCAGACCAAGCGCTGCCTCGCGATCATCGAAGGCGCACTGGTTCAGGCTGGCGCTGACATCAAGCATGTCGTCCGCACCCGCGTCTTCCTGACCGACATGTCGCGCTGGAAGGAAGCCGGCGAGGCGCATGGCGAGGTGTTCAAGGACATCGAACCCGCCACGTCCTTCCTCGGCACGAATGCCCTGATCAACCCTGGTTGGCTGGTAGAAGTCGAAGCCGACGCGGTGGTGACACGAGGCTAAAGCGAAGGCGGGCACGCTCACCACCGAGCCCCGCGCTCTATCCCCCTCCGTCTCGCTTGCTTCGCAAGCGATCCACCTCCCCCTGCTCCGCATGGGGAGGCAACTCTCCGCCGGCGCCTTGCCTCCCTCAGTGCGAAGCACTGGGGGAGGTGGATCGCTGACGTAGTCAGCGAGACGGAGGGGGCACACCTGCACCGCTCTCACGGTCAGCTCTTCCCCCGCTTGCGGGGGAAGTGGATCGCCGCAAAGCGGCGAGACGTTGGGGGCGAGTCTCAAGGGCGGTGCTTGTGGCTGGCCCCCATCCCCCTTCGGGGTACTTCCCCCGCAAGCGGGGGAAGATCTCCCGCCAGATCCCGCACATCTTGCGCGCCAGATTGGGGGATAGCCGACACCGGAATCGCTCTCTTGCAAGGCCTTCCGCTCTATCTGCTGGGGGACGGACGTAGTCACGCCATCCCCACCCTCCAGACCTGTGCGACTATGCCCCCGCACTGACATGAGGGAGGTCTCGAGAGTCGACCGAAGCTTTCAGGATGTCGGTGCGTCGGTCGCGTGGCCGTCGGCGTGTTGGGCTCCGGGTTGGAGGATCCCTTCAAGGAAGCCAGTCTCAACTGCGGGTGTGGCGTATGCGACCCCCCAATGCGCGTTGAGAGGCGAAGCGAACGCTGATGGCATTGCCTCCGGGGCTACAACCGGAGGGTCCGGGGTCTT
>JAUYSA010000493.1 GCA_030696545.1 Hyphomonadaceae bacterium | reverse complement strand
GGCTACTGGTCAGAGCCAGATATCAGCCACGACGATGACGACGGCGGCGGCGGCATCGAAATCTGTCCGTTCGGCATCACCGATGGCGAGGGTCGCTTCACCAACAACTGGGGCCGCATCCGCATCGTCTTCACCGATGTGGATTTCCCGAGCGACTTCGTCCTGATGCGCGGCCGCTGTTTCAGCGAGCCCGTAGATGTGATCCCGGGCAAGCTTGCCAATTAACTGACCTGTCCCATCGAGAGCCGATGCCCGTTCAAAACGCGTGGCATATTAATTGCTAATAACACATTACTAGCGAGGCCCTCGCCGGCTCCCCGTTCGACCTGGCGAGACCCGCGGGCATCCGGCCCGGACTGCACCCCGACTCAACATCCCCCGATGGAGTCCGGATGCGCCGCGCCAGACTGAAATGCCCACGGGAAGCCTTGTTAGCTGGCGGTCGGTTCGCCCGATCCGCCGCCAGGCCTGCGGGCTCCTCCTCGGACCGGGGGAGCCCGCAGCTTTTTACGTGCGACGCCAGACGATCTTGCCGTTCACGACGGTGATCGCCGGATCAACCTTCAGGATCTGGTCGTCGGGTATCGTCATCAGGTCGCCAGTGAAGCCGGTGAAATCCGCCAGCTTGCCCGGTTCGATCGTGCCAAGGTCAGCTTCCCGGAACGATGCATAGGCCGGCCAGATGGTGAACATCTTCAACGCCTCCGCCCGCGTCACCGCCTGTTCGGGATGCCAGTCCAGCCCCGAATTGCCCTGTAGGTCGCGGCGCGCCACGGCGGCATAGAACTCGATGCGCGGATCACCCTGCTCGACCGGCGCATCCGATCCACCCGCGATGATCGCGCCCGCATCAATCAGCGAGCGCCATGCATACCCGCCCAGCAGTCGGCGCGGCCCGATGCGCGATGGCGCGAAGTACAGATCGCCAATCGCATGGCTCGGCTGCATCGAAGCGATCACGCCCATGTCGTGGAAACGCACCACATCTTCCAGCCGCAGGATCTGGGCGTGCTCGATGCGCCAGCGCTTGTCCGCCGTCGCCTTGTCCGACGCCGCATCGAACGTCTTCTGCATCCAGTCGAGCACCAGCTGGTTGCCGCGATCACCTATCGCGTGGAAGCAGACCTGGATGTTCTGATCGTAGGCCTTCTTCATCAACGCCAGCGTCGGCTCTTCCTGCGCGATTTCAAGACCCGACGTATCCGGGCGATCCGAGTACGGCTCGTTCAGCAGCGCCCCACGCGATCCCAGCGCGCCGTCCATGTAGAGCTTCACCGCCTTGGTGATGACGAGCTTGTCAGCCGTCTCGCCGAAAGCATTCTTGTCGAAGTCCGCACCATCGATCGCGTTGTAGATGCGCAGGTTCAGCTTGCCCGCATCCGACAGCGCATTGAGCCTTGGCACATGCGAGGCCGGCACCGACATCGAATGCACGCCCGTCCAGCCCAGGCTGATCTCGCGCGCCGCGCCCTTCTCATACGTCGCGTCGATCTGCGCTTCGGTCGGCGCCGTCTGCAGAACAGCGAGCGCGCCCATCGCATTGTCGATCAGCATTCCGGTCGGCAGGCCCGCCGCATCCACCTCGATGCGCCCGCCCTGCGGCTGGCTCGTCGGCTTGCCGTCAATGCCTGCAGCCTTCAGCGCCGCCGTGTTCGCAACAACCGCATGACCATCCGCCCGCTCCAGCACGGTCGGGCGATCGCCTGTTACAGCATCCAGATCCTGCCGCGTCGGGAATCGCGCTTCGGGATAATGCGTCTCGATCCACCCGCGCCCGTACAGCATCTGCCCTGCCGGAAGCGTCTTCGCCGCCTCGCCAACAACGCTCACCAGTTCCGCGATGGATTTTATCTCGTCGAGATCCAGCGACGTTTCGCGCTCGCCGATCCCATAAAGATGCGCGTGCGCGTCCGTGAAACCGGGATAGAGAAACGTTCCCGCCAAATCGACTTTCTCGGTCTTGGCCCCGGCCGTCTTCAGCAGGTCCGCCGACGCGCCCGTCGCGACCACCCGCCCATTGCGAACGCTGACGGCCTCAACCGGCGGAAGATTGTCCAGCCCCGTATAGATCGTGCCGCCATGCAGGATCAGGTCGGGCGCTTCCACCACCTGCTGGTTGCACGCCGCCAACGCCAGCGCGGCCACCGCCGCCACGATCTTACGCATGAAAAAACCCCTCGCCTTGCGGGCGAGAGGTTACAATCATTCCAACGAAGGAAAAGCGCTAGTTAGGCTGCTGCCTCAGCAGCTTTCTTCGCGATGTTCTTCTTGATCTTCAGCATCTTGGGCGAAAGCTCGTCGTCTTTCGCCTTGGCGAGGAAGCCGTCGAGGCCGCCGCGCTTGTCGATCGTGCGGAGAGCCGAAGCCGAGATGCGCGCGGCGTACGACTCGCCCATCGCGTCCGAGTGAACGGTCACGTTCACCAGGTTCGGCAGATAACGCCGCTTGGTCTTGATGTTCGAGTGGCTGACAGTGTTGCCGACCATCGGCTTCTTGCCAGTGAGTTCACAGACGCGGGACATGGCCCACCTTTCCTAGAAGTCTGCACAACCAT
>JAUYSA010000488.1 GCA_030696545.1 Hyphomonadaceae bacterium | reverse complement strand
CCGCGCGAAGGCGCTGTCATTGGAGCTGGCGGGACGCACAGTCATGGTGGTGCGTCGGGATCAGGAGTTTCTCGGAATTCTTGGCCTGATGGATACGCCCCGGCCGGAAGCGCGGGAGGTTATCGCGCGCCTCCGAGAGCTCGGCATCAAACGGATGGTGATGCTGACGGGCGACAATCAGAGCGTTGGGGATGCGATCGCGAAAGAAGTCGGTCTGACCGACGCCAAGGGCGGGCTGATGCCTGAGGACAAGGTGACGGCGATTGGCGGCCTCGTCGCAGAGGAAGGCAAAGTCGCAATGCTGGGTGACGGGGTCAACGACGCACCCGCGCTCGCGAAGGCGACCGTCGGGATCGCGATGGGCGCCGCCGGATCGGATGTCGCGCTTGAAACGGCGGATGTCGCCTTGATGGCCGACGACCTGACGCACTTGCCGTTTGTCGTTGGCCTCAGCCGCAAGACGAGCGCGATCATCAAGCAGAATCTCTGGGTCAGCCTTGGCGTCGTCGCGGTCCTGATTCCATCGACCCTGTTCGGCCTGCAGATCGGCGCCGCCATCATTTTCCACGAGGGCTCAACCTTGCTGGTTGTTGCAAACGCGCTTCGGCTCCTGGCCTATCGGGACCCGTGGTCAGCAACTCCGCGGACCGGCGCGAGACAGCAATCGTCGGGTGCTGCTTGATGCCTGACGATGCGCTGTAGGTTCAGCTTGCAGCTCAAGCCGGCTCACGCAGGCCAGGATTTCTGCTGAACCTGCATGCGTCGCTATTCGGCGACGACGGTCGGGCTGGCGGGCCCCTGTGGCTCAGCCTCGTCGTCGTCGGCGTCTCGCGCGTGCTGACTGGTTTGAGAGGTCACATGACTCCGCCTGCATGAGCATTCCCGGGCGACGGGCCCCAGGGAAGCGACAGGACGCTTCAAGGTAAGTCTCGTCGATGCACCCTATCTGCCTGCCTACAAGCGCAAACTGGGCGTGGTGGCAGGTCTCGGAGCCGGCCACACTGCAACAGTTAAGGGGTTAGTCGTCGAAGGCCATGTACCGGCGGACGATGTTCTGCGACTTCTGAACGAGCGGCCGAAGGGCGTCGTAGGAATCGTCGTTCCTGGCATGCCGCGCGGCTCTCCGGGTATGGAGCAGCCGAATGGCGTTACCGATTCTGCCAAACCATCGCATTTTGACGCCGAGGGCGGCCAGCGCGTGTTCGCCGAGCATGTCGGCAACACGTAGGCGCACGAGTGGAAACCCATGGAAGCGGGCGCCGGTTTCCCGGTGCCCGCCCCATCCTCGGCCCTGGGTTAGAGGGACCGGCGTCGGGTCTCAGTCCACTGCGATCCGCCGACGCGATAGTCGTGCGGCGAAGGCGGGCAGTACCAGCAAAGTCAGCAGCGTCGCGGTTGTCAGCCCGCCGATAACGACAGTCGCAAGCGGCTTCTGCACTTCGGCGCCTGGGCCGAAAGCCAGAGCCATAGGTATAAAGCCAAGCACGGCGACTAGCGCCGTCGTGAGTACGGCTCTGAGCCGCGCGCTGGCGCCTTCGATCGCGGCCCGATGCGGTTCGACGCCGTCAGCAATACGCTGCTTGATCGCCTGCATCAGGACCAGGCCGTTGAGGGTCGCGACGCCGGAGACCGCGATAAACCCGACGGCGGCTGATATCGAGAACGGCATGCCGCGTGCGAACAGCGCCAGCGCGCCGCCCACAAGCGCCAGAGGCACGCCTGCGAATACGAGCGCCGCTTCCGCCATCGAGCCAAGCGCCAGAAACAGCAGGACGCCGATCAAGAGGAAGACGAGTGGCACGATGAGCGCCAGACGGGCGCTCGCGCGTTCGAGGTTCTCAAACTGGCCGCCCCATTCGAACCAGCCGCCTGAAGGCGGTTTGACGTCTGAGGCGATCTTGGCGCGTGCTTCGGTCACGAAACCACCGAGGTCACGGCCGCGGACGTTCGCCTGTACGACGATGCGCCGCTTGCCATTCTCGCGGCTGATCTGGTTGGGGCCGGTCGCTGTGTCGAACCGTGCGACCGACGCGAGTGGAACAGTCTGGGCCCCGGCCTCCTCATCCTCCCGCATGACCGGAAGCTGGCTCATGATCGCCGGATCGTTCCGAAGTTCGTCCGATAAGCGGACGACGACATCGAAGCGTCGATCGCCTTCGAGCACCATGCCCGCCTCGCGGCCGCCCAGCGCAATCGCGAGGGCGTCTACGGCGTCGGACGCGTGAACGCCTTGCGCCGCCGCCGCAGTTCGATCGACGACCGCAGTTATCGTCGGCTGCCCCGAAACCTGCTCGACACGCACGTCAGCGGCCCCCGGTATGCTCCGCAGAACGGCAGCCGCGTTGTTGGCGGAGGCGAGCATGGTGTCGAAGTCATCACCATAGACTTTGATGGCGACATCCGACCTGACGCCCGCGATAAGCTCGTTGAAGCGCATCTGGATCGGCTGGGTGAACTCGTAGTTGTTGCCCAGGAGCTTGGCCAGCTCCCCCTCCATCTTCTCTACCAGCTCGGCTTTTGTCAGCGAGGGATCGGGCCACTGGCTGCGCGGCTTCAGCATGACGAAAGTGTCCGATATGCTAGGCGGCATGGGATCGGAGGCGATCTCCGCTGTCCCTGTCCGCGAGAAAGCGAGCTTGATCTCCGGCATGGCCTTGAGCGTGTTCTCGACCCGGAATTGCATCTCCTGGCTTTGTTCGAGCGAGGTCGATGGAACGCGAAGCGCCTGCACGAGCGCGTCACCCTCATCCAGCGTGGGCACGAACTCGCGCCCGATTGCAAAGAAAGCGAGCAGGCCTGCGACCAGAGCGCCGACAGCCCCGAAGGCGATGGGCGCAGGGTTCGCGACCGCAAAGCGCAGCGCGGGCTCATAGACTTTGCGCGACGCTCGCTCCGATCGGGTTTCGCCATGATGCTTCGGCTCGCGGACGAGCAGGGCGGTCATGGCGGGCACGAAGGTGAAGGAAAGAACGAATGCGCCAGCGAGCGCGAGCATCACTGTTGCGGCCATCGGCGAGAACATCTTGCCCTCGACGCCTTCGAACGCCAGCAACGGCGCATAGACAAGAAGGATGATCGCCTGGCCGAAAGCGGCCGGACGCGCCATCTCCCTTGCTGCTCCAGCAGCGACGCCAAGGCGCTCGCTGCGCGTCAACGCACGACCCAGTTCTTCCTTGCGTAGCGAAAGCCGCCGTAGGGTGTTTTCGACGACGACAACGGCCCCATCGACGATTAGACCGAAATCGAGTGCTCCCAGGCTCATCAGGTTTGCGCTGATGTGGAACTGGTTCATCGCAGTGGCGGCGAACAGGAAGGAGAGCGGAATTACCAGCGCTGTAATGATCGCCGCACGCATATTGCCGAGCGCCAGGAACAGAACGACGATGACCAGCGCGGCGCCGAGAAGCAGGTTGTGTTCAACCGTCTCGATCGTCGCGTCGACCAGCTTGGTGCGATCCAGCGCCGGCCTGGCGACAACGTCCGGCGGCAGGCTGGCCTGCACGGCCTGAAGCCGCTCGCCGACGCGATGGGCGACCTCGCGGCTGTTTTCCCCCTGCAGCATGAGAGCTGTGCCAATGACGACTTCGCGGCCATTAAGGCTGGCGGACCCGAGGCGTGGCGCGCGGCCAGTCTCCACTGTCGCAACGTCCATCACACGAACGACCTGTCCGCCACGATTGAGTACAGGCGTCTGGGACAATTCGTCGAGGCTGCGCAGGCGAGCGTCGGCGCGCACGATGTAAGCTTCGCCCGAACGGCTCACATAACCGGCGCCTGCGATCCTGTTCGCGTGTTCCAGTGCATCAACGAGCTGGACCAGTCCGACGCCGTAACCTGCGAGTTTCGCAGGATCTGGGTGGACCGCATATTCCTTTACATACCCGCCAAGCACATCGACGCCGGCGACGCCTTTCACGCTGCGAAGCTGCGGCGCGATAATCCAGTCCTGAACAGTGCGGAGGTAGGTCGCCTTGTCGAGCGCCGTCGCAAGACGCTCACCTTCCGGCGTCACATAGACAGCGCCGTCCTTGGACATCGCCTCGGAAAACTCGACACTGTAGATATAGACCTCGCCGAGACCTGTGACGGCCGGGCCCGTGCTCGGGGCGAGGCCTTCGGGCAGCTCCTGGCGCGCCGACTGGAGCCGCTCGTTGACGAGATTACGTGCGAAATACACGTCGGTATCGTCGGTGAAGACCGCCGTGATCTGTGAGAAACCGTGGCGCGACAACGAACGCGTCTCGGTCAGGCCGGGCAGGCCGGCGAGTGCGGTCTCGAGCGGGAAGGTGACCTGGCGCTCCACTTCTTCGGGGCCCAGCGCGGGAGCGATCGTGTTGATCTGCACCTGGCGGTTGGTGATGTCAGGCACGGCGTCGATCGAGAGCCGCAGCAGCTGTTGAGCCCCAAAGAAGGCGAGCACAGCAGCTGCGAGCAGGATCAGCCAGCGGGAGCGAACGGAAAGATCAATGATGCGATCGAGCATTTTTCTAGTCCTCATGCTCGACTTCGCCCTTGGCCAAATCGGCCTTGAGCAGGAAAGCGCCGACGCCGGCGATCTGTTCTTCGCCTTCGAGGCCGCTTGTAATCTCCGTGCGGCCTGACGCTGTGCGTCCCACCGTGACGGGAAGGGCGCGGAAACCCTCTTCTTCAGCGACGAATACAGCCGGCTTGCCATCGACCGTCTGAACCGCCTCGCTTGGAACGGTGAGAACATCGCCGCCGCCGCCGATGAGGCGCGCTGACATGACGGTCCCTGCCGGCGGAGCGGCGCCGATCAGGCGCGCTCTCACAAGGCCGCTCGACCCGGAAGATCCGGGCGCGACGCCAGTCACTTCAGCATCGACAGCCGGTCCGCCGGTCCAGCGCGCTTCCACGCGCGATCCAACCTTGATGAGACCCACGGTGGAGGGAGGCGCGTCCATCACGAGTTCGACTTGGCTCGTATCGGAAATCTGCGCGATCTCCGCTCCGTCTTCCAGCACCGCACCGGGGCTCACGAACAGACGTGCGACAACGCCGTTGATCGGGCTGCGTACGGTCGCAATGCCGCTCGGGCCAGGCGAGCCCATCGCGGCTGACTGGCCTTCGGCCGACCGAAGTTCTGCCTGCGCTTTCAGTGCGGCCGCATGGGTCGCTTCCCACTCCTGACGCGCAATGACGCCTTGGTCG
>JAUYSA010000200.1 GCA_030696545.1 Hyphomonadaceae bacterium | reverse complement strand
GACTTTCGTCGGGATGAGTGGAGGGAGGGTGGTGCGCGGTGGTTGGAGTATGCGCGTTGCTGCAGCTTGTGGCTGGCATGCGTGAGCACGCCCTCGTCCTTCGACGGGCGCACGCTTCGCGTGCTGCTCAGGATGAGGGCTAATGGGCTGCGGCGTTGCACAGCGGGTTGGGTTTCCTTGAGTGTGTCGTTCGTCTCTCGGGGCAGAACCGTAGGCGTCACATCGCTGTGGCATTCAGCGGCAAGACGGCGGCGGCTCATCTGGAGAGTTGAGGCGACGTTTCGCACCAGCTCTGCAAACGCGCGCTGCATCGCTGTCAGCCAGAGCTGAGGAAGCGATGGGGCTCCGAATCCGTGTGCGCGGGTTTGTGCCGGTGTCATGGGTGAGAGTATGACCCTCACTTTTTGCCCGGTGGAATCTGGAGGGCGCTATCCCTCATTCTTTTGGGCTAGGTGATTGAAATCACGCGGGAAGAATTTTCGCTGTCCTACGAATTCGATATCGCTCCATCCCCCAAACTCGTGATCACTCCAGCTTGTCACCCCGGCCGAAGCGAAGCGGAGAGCGGGGAGCCATCGAGAGGGTGTTGTGCTAGCGGAATGGGTCCCGGATAGCGCTGCGCGCTTCCGGGATGACAAGCCGCGCGCGCCTTGTTGAGGCATGACGTCTTCCAAACGAAAATGCCCGGCGCTGGGCCGGGCATTTCAATTCTGATCGTCAGCTTGTCCGCGGCCTACTTGCCCGCGAGGCGCATGAAGCGTTCGCGCAGTTCCTTGTCGGTCTTGAAGACGCCGGTGAACTGGGTGGTGATGGTGGAGACGTTCGGGTGGTGGACGCCGCGGGTGGTCATGCACTCGTGCTTGGCATCGATCAGGACGGCGACGCCGTGCGGGGCCAGTGATTCCTGAATGGCGTTGAGGATCTGCGACGTCATCGTTTCCTGCGTCTGCAGGCGCTTGGCGTAGATCTCGACGACGCGGGCGAGCTTGGAGATGCCGACGACTTTCTCGGTCGGCATGTAGGCGACGCAGGCCTTGCCGAGGAACGGGGCCATGTGGTGTTCGCAATGGGATTCGACGTCGATGTCGCGGAGCATGACGATGTCGTCATAGCCCTTCACGTCGCCGAACGTCTTGGCGAGGTATTCGGCGGGGTCCTGACGATATCCTTCAAACCATTCCTCATAGGCGTCCACGACGCGGCCGGGGGTGTCGATCAGGCCTTCACGTTTCGGATCATCGCCCGCCCAGGCGATCAGGGTGCGGACGGCGTCTTCGGCTTCATCGCGCGAAGGGCGCTTGAAGGGTTCGGTTTCGGCCGTGGCCTTGCCTTTGATCACGGCGTCCATGGCCGATCCTTTCGTTACAGGGGCGGGAAATCATCAGGATTTCAGCACCCGGGCATCACGACGCCCTCGTTTAGTCACGCCTGATCCCACATACATTGATTGGGCCAAGCGTGCGTGACACATAGGCGCCTCTCTGGAAAACGCCAGATACCGCGCCTGAAAACCCTTATTGAATATTCCTAACGGAACGAAAAGACCGCCTTATGGACATCCGCCTTCACAACACGCTGACACGCGAAAAGCAGGTCTTTTCGCCGCAAAACCCGCAGCGGGTGACGATGTATGTCTGCGGACCGACGGTTTATTCCTACGCCCATATCGGGAATGCGCGGCCTCCCGTCGCATTCGACGTGCTGTTTCGCCTGCTGCGGCTGAAATACGGGGCGGCCCATGTGGTTTACGCTGCGAACATAACGGATGTGGACGACAAGATCATCGCGGCGGCCGCGGAGGCCGGCAAACCGATCGCCGAGATAACCGCGCATTTCGAGCAGATTTACCGTGACGATATCGGCGCGCTGGGCGTGATCGAGCCAACGCTGCGGCCCCATGCGACCGAGCATATCGACGGCATGATCGCGATCATCGGCGAGCTGGTGGCGAAGGGACACGCCTATCAGGGGAAAGACGGCGTGCTGTTCGATGTGCCGTCGATGGCGGATTACGGCAAGCTGTCGGGGCGCAACCGGGACGAGATGGTGGCCGGGGCGCGAGTCGAGGTCGACGCCGGGAAGAAAGATCCTGCGGACTTCGCGCTGTGGAAGGCTGCGAAGCCGGGCGAGCCTGCTGAAGCGCGCTGGGATAGCCCATGGGGCGAGGGGCGGCCGGGGTGGCATGTCGAATGCTCGGCCATGGTGAAGGCCGTGCTCGGCGAGACGATCGATATTCACGGCGGCGGGCTCGACCTGATCTTCCCGCACCATGAGAACGAGATCGCGCAGAGCGAGTGCGCGCATGGCGCGCCGATGGCCCGCTACTGGTTGCACAATGGCTTCCTGTCGATGGACTCGGAGAAGATGTCCAAGTCGCTCGGCAATGTGAAGCTGATCCACGACCTGCTGAAGCACTTCGACGGCGAGACGATGCGCCTGGCGCTGATGTCTGCGCACTATCGCCAGCCGCTCGACTGGACCGAGGCGCTGCTTGATCAGAGCAAGGCGACCCTGGACCGGCTGTATAACGCGATGCGGCGCATGAAGGATGTGCAGGCCGCGAATACCGGCGCGCCGGATGGCGTGCTCAATGCGCTGTGCGATGACCTGAATACGCCCCTTGCTCTCGCAGAACTCTCCGCGCTGGCGACCGAGGCGAACAAGTCGGAGCCGCAGGACTGGCCGCGCTTCAAGGGGCTGTTGCTGGCGGCGGGGAACCTGCTTGGCCTGTTGCAGCGCGATCCGGAAGACCGTGCGCGTGGCGATGCTTCGGATGCGGAGCGGATCGACGGGCTGGTGGCTGGCCGCGTCGCGGCGCGCAAGGCGAAGGACTTCGCCGAGGCCGATCGCATCCGCAAGGAGCTGGTGGCGGAAGGCATCGAGATCATGGACGGGCCGGATGGCTCGACATGGCGGCGGGTGTAACGCAAGAGCAATTCGCGCTGATCTAACTTCCGTCATTCCTGCGAAAGCAGGAACCCAGGGGCGGCAGGCGCTGTGCTTGCAGCCTCTGGGTTCCCGCTCTCCGCCCTTTGGGCTTCGGCGGGAATGACGATCACAGGCGCTATCCGTCAGCTTGATGCCGCGACAGGCGGCGCGGCGCCAACGCCCTTTGACCGGGCGTTGGCGTGGCTTATGCTTGGCGGTGCTTGGGGCGGGTCCAGGAAGGGCATGTCATGAGACTGATGTTGGGATTTGCCGCGGCGCTGGCCGTGGCTGCTTGCGCCACCAATCCGATCACGGGGGGACCGCGTCCGCCGCAGGGACCGGGGCCGGGCGGCACGCAGTTCGGCTTCTGGGATCGTGACGCGGAAGGCGCAGTGGACGCGGATTTCCGCAGCTATGTCACACGTGCCTATAATGTCGGCGAAGAGACGAAAGCGCGCACGACGCTGGAGACAGATGGCTTCAAGTGCATGGACGGCAATCGCCCGGATGGCCGTCCCGTGCCGGAGCTGGAGTGCGAGCGCATCTATTCGGTAAACGACGATGTGCATGCCTGGACGGTGGAATTCTGGCCCAAGGAGCGGGAGCCTCGCGCGCATTACTCGCGCACGCACATCCGCGACACGACCAAGTACTACAAGGAAAAGCGGGGCTGACCGGCAGATGAGCTTTATCCTCGCCCCGCATGAAACCCCCGGCGCCGGGCTGACCCGCGCGATACAGGAGCAGGTCGCCAAGCTTTCGGTGGAATGCGTGGACGCGGCGCAAGACGCCTCGGCGTTCGCGCACAAGGCGCGCGTGCGGTGCAAGCGGGTGCGGGCGGCGTTGCGGCTGGCCAAGCCGCTGATGGGTGCGAAGGCTTTTCGGAAAGAGAACCGCTGGTGGCGGGATCAGGCGCGGCTGCTGTCTGACCTGCGTGATGCGGGCGCGCGGCTTGAGGCGCTGGAGACGCTGCGGCCGTTTCTCGCGGCGCGGATCGGCACGGCGATGACGCGCAAGCTGGGCGAGCGGTTCGACCAGGAGCGTCAGCAGGTCGAGGGCGGCGAGGCGGTGAGCCTGTTCATCGAGCGGATGAACAAGCGGAGCGAGACGTTGATACCGGACATGCAAGCGGGGACTCGCGAGGACATGATGGATGCGCTGGGCGAGACCTATCGCCTTGGCCGCATCGCGATGAAGGCTGCGCTGAAGGACGAGGAGCCTGAGCTGCTGCACGAGTGGCGGAAGCAGGCGAAGTATCATGCGTTGCACGCGCGGCTGATGCGGCTGCAGTTTCCCGATGTGCTGGACCAGCGTGTGGCGGGGGTGCGCGATCTCGCGGGGCTGCTGGGCGAGGTGCAGGATATCGAGGTGGTGGCTGCGGGCGCGGAGGACTGGCGCGAGGCGCCGAAGGGGTTCTTTGACGTGCTGAAGACGCGGCGCAATTCGCTGGTGACGGGGGCGCGGGCGACAGGGGCTGCGCTGTTTGCGGAAAAGCCGAAGGCGTGGTCGCGGCAACTGACGCCGCCGGTGCTGGCGGAATGAACGGGCTGAAGCTGTTCGCCGTGTTTGTCGGCGGCAAGCATCCGCGCGCCAATATCGAGCTGCATGACATGCGCTTTGTCGTGGGCGAATCGCTGGAGGCAGTCACGCCGCAGCTACGAGCGGCGTGGTGGGGGACGCCATCCTCTCTGCATGTCGATGGGTATGCCGAGCTGACCGAGGTGGATGGCTGGCGCGTGGATATCGTGCAAGGTCCGGCGCCAGCGGGGCCTATGCGTTCCCTGTGGTTCGTCAACATTGGCGGCTATACGCCCGAGCTGTTCGGCGAGCAGCACAATTACCTGTTTCTCGCCGGGGATGAGAAGGCGAAGATCTGGACGCGCGCACGTGCGATCTCGCCGGAATTGGCGGGGCGTCACAAGGACAACTGCGTGAGCGTGGATCAGATCGTGGAGGTGAACAGCTTGCTGGGGGATGCCGGCTGGCACGTTCGGCTTGAGGCGCCTGCTTCAGGCGAGCGGCCGGTGCGCATCGTTTCGGACTATGTGAAGCTTTAGGTGGGGTCGCTGTACTTGATCGGCGGGCCGATCCATCCGATCTAGGCCACATGTTCGGCGAGCTTTATCACAATCGGGTTCTGGAGCTGGCGGCGGATATTCCGCATGTGGGCCAGTTGGCGGGCGCGCAGGGGTCTTCGCTGAAGGTCTCGCGGGTGTGCGGGTCGACTGTGCAGGTTGATGTGACGCTGGGCGCGGACGGGCGGATCGCGGCGATCGCGGTTGATCCCAAGGCGTGCGCGCTGGGGCAGGCGGCGACGTCTATCCTCGCGCGTCATGCGATCGGGCGGTCGCTGGCGGAGATCGAGGCGGCGCGCGATGCGCTGAAGGCGATGCTGAAGGACGGCGCGGAGCCGCCCTCGGGCGAGTTCTGGGAATTGCGCCACCTGCAGCCCGTGCGGGAATACCCGCCGCGGCACACATCCACCCTGCTGGCGTTCGAGGCCGCGGTTGAGGCCATGCAAAAAGCGCTGGCGAAGCAGGAATAATCTTCGACTTGTCATCCCGGCCGAAGCGTAGAGGAGAGCCGGGACCCATTCCTCTTGTGTCGTACTCTCACAATGGGTCCCGGATAGCCGCTGCGCGGCTTCCGGGATGACAAGCAGTAGCGCTTACTCTCAGCGCGGGATTTCTTCCGATTGATAGACCGAGAAGACGTGGCCGTCAGGGTCGGCGAGGTCGGCGGACCATCCGCCGGGAGCTGCGCTGAGGGGCGTGACGATGGTTACGCCCTTTTTTGCGAGGCCGCTCACGATGTTGTCGATACCTCCGTCGGCCAGCGTGAAGACGATGATGGGCGACTGGCCGGGTTTGGCTTCGGGGTTGGCGAAGAAGATGAGGTCGATATTGCTGGCGGTGTGGGCGATCAGGAAGTCGCCGCCATGCTCAGGGCCGTCGCCGGGCACGCGATCGACGGCGAGGCCGAGGGTGTCGCGGTAGAAGGCCTCGGTGCGGTCAATGTCCGACACGTAATAGACGATATTTCCAATGGCGTATTTGGCGAGCATGGGCGTCTCCTTTTGCTTACTCGCGTGTCTGTTGCCGCGGGGTGGCGATTTGTGAGCGGCTGATCACAAAAAGATGCCCGTCGGGGTCGTGACTGGCGAGGAAGGCTTCGGGGCGGCGGCTTGGGCCGAGCAGGGCGCGGCGGATTTTTCCGAAGGCCAGCGTGCCGGTGGGATCAGCGCTTGCGGCGGCGCCTGCGCCTGCGAGAGCGCGCTTCAGCTGGGAGATGCGCTGGCGCAGGGCGGTGTCGGAGAGGTTCAGGAGCCAGCCGATTTCTCGGCGGGTGTGGCCGCTGAGGGCGAGGAGGGCGGTGACGCGCAGGGCGGGGGGAAGTCCGGTGATCGCTGCAGCCCCCTCCGTCTCGCCGCCGCGCGGCGATCCACCTCCCCCACGCTGCGCATGGTGGAGGACTTCTTCGCTCCATCCGGCTTCGCGGCGGCGGCGGCGGGCGCTGGTGCGGGCGTCGAAGGCGGCGCGGTTGCGGATAACGCCGGCGAGCCAGCGGCGAGTTTCGGGCGCAGTGAGGTCTGTGCGGCCGGATTCGAGGGCGGCGAGCAGGGCAGTCTGCACGAGATCATCGGCCTCCTCCGGCCGGCGCGAGGCGCGTCGGGCGAGGGCGTGAAGGTCTGCAAAGGCACGCGAACCTGACATTACGGGATGCTAGCGCGAATGGGTCTGCAGCCGAAGAGGGCTCGCGTAACGATAGGCTAATACCTGTGGTGTTGGCTGCGCGCAGGCATCAGGGACGGTGCGCGATGGCGATGGCCGGGCCGGCAAGTGACAACACGATCTTGGCGCTTCAACAGCGGATCACGCTGGGAGCGATAGCGCTATGCGTGGTCTATAGCGCGGGGGTGATGCTTTGGGCGTCGCCGGTTTCATTTTACACACTCGACGATCCCTACATTCACATGGGTCTGGCCGAGAACATCGTGCGCGGCCATTTCGGCGTGAACCTTGGCGAGGTTTCGAACCCTTCGTCGTCGATCCTGTGGCCATGGCTGATGGCCGGGTTCGAGATAGCTGGCGTGATGCTGTGGGCGCCGCTGCTGGTGAATATCGCGTGCTTCGCTGCGTCGGTCTGGATCGTCGTGCCGTTTGCCCTGAGGCGCATGGCGCCGGATGGGGCGCATGTGATGCGGGCGCTGATCGTGCTCGGGCTGGCGTTTCTGGCGTTCAACCTGTTCGGCGTGATCTTTACCGGCATGGAGCACAGCCTGCATGTGCTGTTGTGCGTGGTCGTTGTCACGCGTGTGATCGATGGGCGGTATGATGGGCTGGCGCTGGCGGCGCTAGCGCTCGGACCGCTGGTGCGGTTCGAGGGGGCGATCATCCTGGCGCTTGGCGTGGGCGCGGCGCTGTATGACCGGAAGTGGGTGTTTGCGCTGGCGGCAGTTGCTTTGCCTGCGGCTGCGATGGGGGCGTATGCGCTGTGGCTGACCGGGCTGGGGCTGCCGATGCTGCCGAGTTCGGTGCTGAGCAAGTCGGCGTCGTCTAGCAGTATGGTGGATGGCGGCGGTGGGGCGTTGCAGGGACTGCTCGCAAGTCTAGGGGAGAATCTTCGGCAGGAGTCTGCGGTGATAATCGCCGTGCTGGCGGCGGGGATGGTTTACGCCGCCGTGAAGCGTTCGGGCCGCGACCGTGTGCTGGCGCTGGGCATCATCGGCGTGCTGTTGCTGGCGCTGATGCTTGGCAAGATGAACAGCTATGGGCGGTATGAAGTCTATGTGCTGGCTGTCGCGGGGCTGGCGGCGCTGCATCTGCTTCAGGGCGAATTGCGGATGGTGCTTGCAACGCCGGCGAGGGCGATAATGCTTGGCGTCGGGCTGCTAGCTGTGGCGCCGGCGGGGATGTACGCGTTTCTGACTACGCCGCAGGCGGCGCGCAATATTCATCGCCAGCAATACCAGATGCATCGCTTGATCACCGAATGCTGGCAGCAGCCGGTGGCGATCAATGACCTTGGCTGGGCGAGTTTCCGGAACGATGCCTATGTGCTCGATCTGTATGGGCTTGGCAGCGAAGAAGCGCGCAAGGCGCGGGCTGCGGGCGAGCTGGGGTGGATGACTGAGCTGGTCGAGGGGCGCAGCGTAGGCGCGGCGATGATCTACACCGAGTGGTTCCCGGACCGGCCGGAAACGTGGACCCATGTTGGCGATATCGACTTTACCGAAATGCGGGTGACAATCCCGTCGCCACGGGTGGCTATCTACGCAACGACGCAAGAGGCGATCGCGCCTCTGTCGAAGTGTCTCGAGGCCATGGCCGACAGCATGCCGCCGGGAAGCATGATACAGAGCCGGACGGATACTTGACTTAATCAAGTATTTGCCTGAACCTTGGCCTATGCCCGCTCCGTCGCAATCGCAGATTTCGTCCGTTCGTCGCTTCAACCGCTTTTACACGCGGGAGGTTGGCGTGTTGCGGAAGAATTTTCTCGATACGCCGTGGTCGCTGGCCGAGATGCGCGTGCTGTTCGAGATTGCGAATGGTGCGGATGTGACGGCGAGCGATATCTGCAAGGCGCTGGATCTGGATGCGGCGTATCTGAGCCGTATGCTGCAGGCGTTCGAGAAGGACGGGCTGGTGACGAAGGCGCGCTCCAAAGCGGATGCGCGGGTGAGTTTTCTCGGGCTGTCAGCCAAGGGGAAGAAGCAGTTCGCGGCGGCGAACGAGCGGCAGTTGCAGCAGACGACCGGGATGCTTGCGAAGCTGAAGCCGGGGGAGCGGCAGAGGCTGGTGAGCGCGATGCGGGAGATCGAGGCGCTGCTGGGTGAGCCGGCCGCGAAGGATCGCAAGCTGGTGTTGCGCGATCCGGAGCCGGGCGATCTTGGCTGGATGGTGGAGCGACATGGCGCGATCTATGGCGAGGAGTATGGCTGGTGCGGGCCGTTCGAGGGGATGTGCGCGGGGATCGTTTCGGACTTCGCGAAGAATTTCGATGCGAAGCTGGAGAAGTGCTGGATCGCGGAAGTGGATGGCGTGCGTGCGGGATGCGTGATGCTGGTGAAGGATGATCCGAAGGCCAGGAAGGCCGATGTGGCGCGCATTCGCCTGCTGCTGCTGGAGCCGTTTGCGCGCGGGATGGGGTTGGGGCGGCGGCTGGTCGAAGAGTGCGTGAGCTTTTCCCGGGCGAAAGGATATCGCCGCGTGACGCTGTGGACGCACAAGGAGCTGACGGTGGCGCGGGCGATCTATGCGAAGCTGGGCTTCGTGAAGACGGGCGAGGAAAGCCACGACGACTGGCACGGCAAGGCGACGAGCGAGTTCTGGGACTTGACGCTGTAGCGCCAGCGCGGCGCGTCACTTCCTGAACAGGCGCGGGCGCCAGATGCCGACGACGACGTTGGCGACCGAGATGACCATGATAGCGGTGAGGGATCCCCATTCGTTGGCGATCGCGTCGGCGAGGGCCTTCTGCTGTGGCTCGCCGGCGGCAATGCGGGCGGAAAGGGCGGCGGCTGCGCCAGCCTTGGCGTTGATGATGCCAAGCGTCGCCTCAAACATTGTGAGGCCGAGCAGCGCCTTGAGCCACGCCCATCTCTGCTCCCGGAAGGGTGGGTGCACCACCATGGAGAACAGGCCCGACATCAGGGCGATGCCCAGCGACGGCAGCAGCAGGTAATTGCACAAGGCGGCGATGGCGGCGCGCGCGTTGGCGTAGGCGGCCGGCGTCTCCTGCGGCGCGGCGAGCAGGATGACAATGTAGCCGAGCAGCGCGCCGATGAGGCCGCATGAGGCCAGCGTATGAAGGATCTTCGTCGCTTTGCGCATGAGGGACCCGACCTTGCGAAATCGGAGCGGAAACGGGACGGCGTCTGACAGGCTGGAGCGCCAGCAGAAGCCGACAAGAAGACGGGTAGCGTCCGGGATCAAGGCGGATTCGCGCGCCGGGAGGCTGGAGGCGGCGGGCGGGGCCTCCACGACAGTCTGGTATCTGGGGCCGACGGCCTATGACGTGGACGCGGCGGCTGTATCGGGCGGTAAGCGCAAGTTTGTGAAGGCTGGACCATCGGGCGCGGGCGGGCTTTAGGTTCCGGTTTGCCTGTTGAGGCCGGCATTGTTATATGCTGCCCATGGCTCAGGCCCCCGCATACAAGCCGGTGATCGGCGCCCTGCTGAAGGGCTACAAGATGACGCTGTCGCCAGCGTTCGCCGTGATGGGCGTGCGCTGCCGGCATGAGCCGTCGTGCGCGGAATACTGCGCGGAATGCGTGTCGAAGCATGGCGCCTGGGCAGGGGCGTGGATGGGCTTGGCGCGGTTTTCGCGCTGCCGCCCTGGAGGATCGCACGGGTGGGACCCGGCGCCGACCCTCACTAGCACCGGCGCGCGGTGGTTCGCCCCCTGGCGCTATGGCGTCTGGAGCGTGAGCCGGTCCGAAACCGCCCGCCCTTAAGTGTCTGGACCAAGCTGAAAACTGAAATTGCGGAGATGGGAGCGAACCCATTTTTTTCCGTCATTCCGACACGCCGCAGGCGTGAGCCGGAACCCAGGTGCTGCGCGAGCAGGGCTCTGGGCTACTAGGTTCCCGCTCTTCGCCCTTCGGGCTGCGGCGGGAATGACGGTTGAGATGATGGGTTCAACGGAACTGGAAATCGCCCTAAACACTCCGCCGACACCTAGAAAGACACGACCATGATCAATGTATCCTTTCCCGACGGCTCGAAGCGCGAATACCCGGATGGGTCGAGCCCCCTATCGATCGCGGAAGCCATCTCGAAGTCGCTGGCCAAGCGGTCGGTGATCGCCAGGGTGAATGGCGAGCTTTACGACATGAAGCGGCCGCTGGATGGCGACGTTTCGCTGGAGCTGCTGGACATCAATACGAAGGAAGCGCTCGAGCTGTTGCGCCACGATGCCTCGCACGTGATGGCGCAGGCGGTGCAGGAGTTGTTCCCCGGTACGCAGGTGACGATTGGGCCTGTGGTCGATGACGGGTTCTATTACGATTTCGCGCGCAAGGAGCCGTTCTCGACGGACGACTTCGCGAAGATCGAGGCGAAGATGAAGGAGATCGTTGATCGCGATCTTCCGATCAACCGCGAGGTCTGGAGCAAGGACGACGCGATCGCGCACTTCAAGGGGATCGGCGAGGACTACAAGGCGCAGATCATCGACGACATCATCCCTCCCGGTGAGGCCATCACGCTGTATGCGCATGGCGACCAGTGGAGCGATCTGTGCCGCGGGCCTCACCTGCCGTCCACGGGCAAGCTGCCGAAGGCGTTCAAGCTGATGAAGGTTGCGGGCGCTTACTGGCGCGGCGATCATCGCAACGAGATGCTTCAGCGCATCTACGGTACGGCGTGGGCCAACGACAAGGATCTCGCCGCGCACCTCCATCGTCTTGAGGAAGCCGAGAAGCGCGACCACCGCAAGGTGGGCCGCGAACTCGACCTCTTCCACATGCAGGAAGAGGGCAAGGGGATGGTGTTCTGGCACCCCAAGGGCCTGACGCTATGGCGCACGGTCGAGAACTATGTGCGGCGCAGGCTCGATGCGGCGGACTATATCGAGGTGCGCACGCCGCAGGTTCTGGATCGCAAGTTCTGGGAACAGTCGGGCCATTGGGAGAAGTATCGCGACAACATGTTCGTGGCGGAGACGGCGGAAGACGAAGTGCTGTCGCTGAAGCCGATGAACTGCCCGGGCCACGTGCAGATCTTCAAGCAGGGGCAGAAATCGTATCGCGACCTGCCGATGCGGATGGCGGAATTCGGAGCGTGCCACCGCTATGAGCCGAGCGGCGCGCTGCATGGCCTGATGCGCGTGCGGGCGTTCACGCAGGACGATGCGCACATCTTCTGCCGTGAGGACCAGATCGAGAGCGAGACGGAGCGCTTCATCAAGCTGGCCTATTCGATCCACCAGGACTTCGGGCTGGTGACGGACCATGTCAATCTGGCGACGCGGCCAGAGGTGCGCGCCGGCAGCGATGAGTTCTGGGACAAGGCCGAGACGCAGATGATGTCGGCTGCGCGTGCGGCGGGCGTTGAGCCGGTGATCGCGGAGGGCGATGGCGCGTTCTATGCGCCGAAGCTGGACTTCGTGATCAAGGACGCCATTGGCCGCGAATGGACGATCGGCACGATCCAGCTGGACTATGTGCTGCCGGATCGTCTCGACGCGGAATATGTCGGCGAGGATGGCGGCAAGCATCGCCCGGTGATGCTGCACCGCGCGATCCTTGGCTCGCTGGAGCGCTTTATCGGCGTGCTGATCGAGCATTATGCGGGCGCGTTCCCGATGTGGCTTTCGCCTGTGCAGGTGGTTGTGGCTTCGATCTCCGAGGGCGCCAACGCATATGCGGAACAGGCGGCGGAAGAGTTGCGCGCGGCAGGGCTGCGCGTTGCGACGGATCTTCGCAACGAGAAGATCAACTACAAGGTGCGGGAACACTCGTTGCAGAAGGTTCCGGTGATTGCGGTGGTCGGCGCGAAGGAAGCGGAAGAGCGCAAGCTGGCGCTGCGCCGCTTTGGTTCGCAGGCCAACGAGGTTGTGCTGCTCGACGACGCGAAGGTGTTCCTCGTCGTTGAGTCGCTGCCGCCGGACATCAAGCGCGCGAAGGCGAGCGTGTGAGCTCAGCGAACCACATCGAGGATCAGGCGCGCGTGTTGGGCGTGCGCCTGAGGCTTGGACTGGTTGATCTTGCCGCTATCCAGCAGTGGGCGGTTCACGCGATGGCTGAGGATGGCGGGGTTCATACTGATCTCGCAGACCTTTGCCTGGCCACCAGCGCGGGCGAGCGGATCGCATTGCGGTTGCTGTCGGGCGTGGGCGGCGCGCCGACTGGTCTGGACGCGATGCGGGCGTTTGGGACGTTGCGCGTGGATGACCAGACGCAGGAGGAGCTGAGCCGGCTGTTGCATTCGCTCCATCCAATCCTGCAGGATATTGAGAGTGCGGGTGGCGAGATACCTGAGGCCCTGAAGCCTGCAATGAAGCTGGCGGCGGATTTCCACGAAGCGCGGCAGCAGGGTGACGCGGCGGTCGCGGTGGTTGAAGCGGAAGCGCGGGACATCATGCATACGGTGAAAGAGTTCGCTGCAGAGCTGCCGCAGGAGCCTGTGAAGGCGCCTGAGGTGGTGGCTGCCCGCAGGGTCTCCGCTGTGGTGGTGAGCTACAATACGGGCGAGGTGCTGTTCGATTGCCTTGCCGCGCTGGAGTGTGATCCGGCGGTGGACGAGATTGTGCTCGTGAACAATGGCAACCCGGTCGAGACGCTGGAGCGGATCGAGGATGCATATGGCCGTTCGCTGCGGGTGAAGATCATTGGCGGCGGCGTGAACCGTGGGTTTGCGGCAGGCGTGAATTTTGGCGCGGCGCGGGCGCAGGGCGACTGGTTGCTGGTGATCAATCCTGATGCGGTGTTGCAGCCTGGCTCGGTGGAGGCGCTGGCCGCAGCTCTTGCGGGTGCGGCTGAGCCGGCGATTGCGGGCGGCAGGATCTATGGCGCCGATGGCAAGGAGCAGCGCGGCGGGCGCAGGCGGCGGCTGACGATGCGCTCGGCGGCGGCGACGTTTCTGGGCATGGGCTGGCTGAAGGCGGTCAACCCCGGCTTCGTGAACATCAATCGGAATGATGAGCCCGAGCCAGAGGG
>JAUYSA010000387.1 GCA_030696545.1 Hyphomonadaceae bacterium | reverse complement strand
AGATGAGTGCAGAGCAACGCACCGCGGCGATGGCGCTGATGCAGGCTTCACTGAGCGCCGACGGGTTCGCCTTGACCGAGGCAATCCGCAAGACGGACCAGACACTGCGCGAGATCAACAACGATGTGATGAGCTTCGATGAAGATCTGTATTTCTTCACTGTGATGGGGCTGCCCTCGCCGACCGAGCCTTGGGGATGGCAGATCGATGGGCATCATCTGGTGATCAACTACTTCGTGCTGGGCGATCAGGTAGTGATGACGCCGACTTTCCTGGGCGGTGAACCGGCTGTGACGCGGACTGGCAAATATACTGGTAGTTCGGTGCTGCAGACCGAGCAGGCGATGGGTCTGACGTTGATGCAGTCGCTCGATGCCGTGCAGCGGTCATTTGCGACGCTGGATAGCCGCAAGCCGGGCAACAGCATCCAGCTCGAGGCCAACAAGGATAATGGCGTGCTCGATTATGCCGGCGCGCCGGTTTCGACGTTCTCGGCGGATCAGAGGAAACACCTGCTCGACCTGATCGGGCGATTTGTCGGCACGATGGATGACGGCCACGCCCGAGTGAAGATGGATGAGGTGGAAGCGCTGCTGGACGACACGTGGTTTGCGTGGGTCGGCGACGTCTCGGACGATGCGGCGTTCTACTATCGCATTCACAGCCCGGTGTTGCTGATCGAGTTTGACCATCAGCTTCCGGTGGGCACGCGTTCGATAAACGAGCGTGGAAAGCCAACGCGGGACCATATCCACGTGATTATCCGCACGCCGAACGGCAATGATTATGGCAAGGACCTGCTGGCGCAGCATCTGGCTGATCACAAGCACTGACGCGGACGGAAGCCTCGGCGGATTAATTTGCAGCGTGCCTCTGGTGCGGCGGCCTGCCGCACCCATCTCCCGGCGACGGATGCGCCACGCGCCTCCGGGGTTGGGGAACTACCAGAAAAGGGGACCGTGCATGCAGGCCTATATCCTCCTCGACAGATCCGGATCGATGCAATCGCTCTGGAGTGAGGCCCTGTCCTCGGTGAACGCATACGCAAAGGAACTGGCAAACAAAAAAGACGGACCGGCTGTCGACAGCCACATCACGCTCGCTGTTTTCGATGAGCAGGCGGGGCTGCAGTTCGACGTACTGCGCAGGAAGCAGCCGGCACTGCACTGGGAAACGGTGACGGATGCCGATGCGACGCCGCGGGGAATGACCCCGCTGCTGGATTCGCTGATCCGCATCATCGCGCTCGCGGACGCAGACAAGCCGGAAAAGGCCGTCATCGTGGTGATGACGGACGGACAGGAGAACGCTTCGAAGGAAGTGACGCGGGATGGCGTCAAGGCTGCACTGGATCGCGTGAAGGCGAAGGGCTGGGAAGTGATCTTCCTCGGCGCAAACTTCGACAATATCGGCGACGCGTCATCTGTCGGCGTGGCTGATGGCAAGCAGATGGCGATGTCGGCCGGCACCATGAACGAGTCGATGGCGCGTTTGGCGAAAAAGTCTCGCGCCTATGCGTCTGCGCCAGCGGGCGCCGCGCCGATCGAGTTTGACCAGGCGGACCGCGAGGTCGCGCAGGAGAACAAGATCAAGACGAAGAACTAACGTCAAACCAGACACCTGACGAGACGGCGAGCGCGGGCAACCGCGCTCGCCGTTGTCATTTCGGGCTAGTGACGGAAGTGACGCATTCCGGTGAAGACCATGGCGAGGTCTGCGTCGTCTGCAGCAGCGATGACCTTGTCGTCGTTGACCGATCCGCCTGGCTGGATGACCGCCGTGGCGCCGGCCTGGGCGGCCTGCAGCAGGCCATCCGAGAACGGGAAGAAAGCGTCGGACGCGCAGACCGAGCCAATCGTGGCGGGATCTTTCTGGCCCGCGGCTGCGGCGGCGTCTTCAGCCTTGCGGCGGGCGATGCGGGCCGAATCGACGCGGCTCATCTGCCCTGCTCCGATACCGACCGTTGCGCCGTTCTTGGCGTAGATGATCGCGTTGGACTTGGTGTGCTTGCAGATGCGGAAGGCGAAGATCATGTCCGCGATTTCCTGCGGGCTCGGCTTGCGTTTCGTGACGACCTTCAGGTCGGCTTCCATGATACGGCCGACGTCGCGATCCTGAACCAGCAATCCGCCCGCGACTGTGCGCACCATCACGCCGGGCTTGCCGGGATCGGGAAGGCTGTCGGTGAGCAGGAGGCGGAGGTTTTTCTTCTTCGCGAAGAACGCGAGCGCTGCCTCATCGGCGCCGGGAGCGATGACGACTTCGGTGAAGATGTCGGTGATGGCTTCGGCTGTCGGGCCATCGAGCGGCACGTTGACGGCGATGATGCCGCCGAAAGCCGAGGTGGAATCACAGGCGAGCGCAGTCTTGTAGGCTTCGAGCGCCGACTTTCCGATGGCGACGCCGCACGGGTTGGCGTGCTTGATGATCGCGACGGCAGGGCCATTTTTCGGATCGAACTCGGCGACGAGTTCGTAGGCGGCGTCGGTGTCGTTGATATTGTTGTAGCTGAGTTCCTTGCCCTGGATCTGGCGGGCAGTGAGGACGCCGGCGCGCTTGTCGGGGCCAGCATAGACGACGGCCTTCTGGTGAGGGTTCTCGCCATAGCGAAGCGTCTGCTGCAGCTTGCCGCCGAAGGCGCGCCAATCGCCAGCGTCTTCTTCGAGTTGCTTCCAGTACCACTCGGAGATCGCGGCATCATAGGCCGCCGTGCGGGCATAGGTTTTAGCGGCGAGGCGGCGACGCGTTTTCAGTGTGACGCCGCCCTGCTCCATCTCCGCAATAGCGGCATCTACGTCTGCGCCGTCGGTGCAGACAGCGACGAAGTCCGCGTTCTTGGAAGCTGCGCGCAGCATGGCAGGTCCGCCAATGTCGATGTTCTCGATGCAGTCGTCAAAGCCCGCGCCGGACTGAACCGTGGCTTCGAAGGGATAGAGGTTGATCCAGACGAGATCGATCGGCTCGATGCCGTGGTCGGTTGCGTCTTTCGTATGGGTGGCGAGGTCGCGGCGATAGAGAAGTCCGCCATGGACTTTCGGGTGCAGAGTCTTCACGCGGCCGTCCATCATTTCGGGGAAGCCGGTGAGATCAGCGACATCGCGGACGTCGAGGCCCGCATCCTTAAGTACCTTTGATGTGCCGCCAGTGGAAACAACATCGACGCCGAGGGCGGCAAGTTTCCTCGCCCGTTCGACCAGTCCGGTCTTGTCGGATACCGAGATCAGGACGCGTTTGACGGCGACGCGATCGGGCACGTTCTTGGGGGCGGCTTTAGGCGGGGACATGGCGGCTCCAGCACTGGCTGGGCGCCCGATAGCATCAAGATGGCAGTCTTAAAACCATCATCCTTGCCGTATTCAGGGAGTTTCCCCGCCCTAGCGGCTCATCTCGAAGTTTTGCCAGTCCAACCGGGCGCCGAAGGCTTGCCAGGCGTTTTCGAGGCCGGTGGCTTCGACAATGCTCCACAGGCGACGGATGGCGCGGAAATCGCCGCTGACAAGGAACATTGCGGCGCCCCGATCCACTGATAACTCGCTGGCTTCGAGCGCGGCGCCACTTTTCTTGATCGCGTCGAGTGTTCGCCGGACGAGCACGTCCTGGCGATCACTGTCGCAATAAGCTTCGCCTTCAAACATGAGTACGCGCATTTCCATCCCTGAGAGATGGCGACGGCGTGGCCGGGGTCAATACCCCGGCTAGTGGACGTTCAGCGCGGGTTCGCCCCAGGCTTCACCGTCGAAGATTTCGGGGGCGAGCGCCTTCATCATGCTGAGCGAGGCGTGGGGGTCGCGACGGGCGGCGTACGAGACGATGGCGTCCAGCCGGGCCTGAACCTCCGCGATGGGCGGGGACCGCGTCCAGGCAACTTCGAGGACGCCATCGATGCTGGTGGCTTTCACCTGCTCGCGATCGTAGAAAACGGTCTCGGTCAGCTTCTCTCCGGGGCGGGGGCCGGTGATGCGGATGAGGATATCCTGGTTGGGCGTAAGGCCCTTCATGCGGATCATCTTCTCCGCGAGTTCCATCACGCGAACGGGTTCGCCCATGTCGAGCACGTAGAGGATGGCGTCTTCGGTAGTCGATTTTGCCGAGAGCGCCGCCGCCTGCAGGACAAGGGCAGATGCTTCTTCCACGCTCATGAAGTAGCGCGTCATGTCAGGGTGGGTGACGGTGACGGGGCCGCCTTCAGCGATCTGCCTTTCGAAGAGCGGCGCGACGGAGCCCTTCGAGCCTAGCACATTGCCGAAGCGCACGAGCGAGAAGCGCGTGCCAGGCGCGGTTGGCGCGAAGGCCTGGATGAAGAGTTCCGCTGCACGCTTGGTGGCTCCCATGACGTTGGTGGGGTTCACAGCCTTGTCGGTCGAGATGAAGGTGAAGCTCTTCACGCCAAGGGTCGCGGCGATGGTGGCGCAGCGGCGCGCGCCGAGCACATTGGTAAGGATCGCCTCGTTCGGGTTGAGCTCCATCAGCGGCACGTGCTTCAGCGCAGCCGCGTGGATGACGACGTCGGGCGCTGCCTCGCGGATGGCTTGCTCGAGCCTGATCTCGTCACGCACATCGCCGATCACCATGCGGCGGACGACGTTTGGATAAGCGCGGGAGAGCTCCTGATCGATTTCGAAGACGTTGAACTCGGATGAGTCGAATATCGTCAGCTCTGCCGGGCCGAGGGCCGCGCACTGACGCGCAAGCTCGCCACCGATGGTGCCGCCGCCGCCGGTGATGAAGACCCGAGCGCCTGAGACGAGTTCAGCCACGGGGGCCATGTCGAGACGGCGTTCAGGGCGCGCCAGAAGATCCGCGGGACGGATCTGCTCCAGCATCGCCTTGTTGCCTATGCGCAGGAGTGTGGCCTTGCGGGCGGACGCAACGGCGAGCGCGGCCTCCATCGTGCGCCTGTCTTCCGGCGGGGCGGCAATGGCGATCCAGGGGAGTTCACCGAAGCGGGCGGTGTAGTGGTCGAAGATTGTGGCGAGCTGGCCGATGCCGCCCATCACCTGCACGCCCTCAATGTCGCGACCGAAATGCTGGCCCGATGTCTCGACGATGCCGATGGTGCGGATGGGCGGGCCGGATGACGCCTTGCGGGAGGCGCGGAGCGCTTCAGCGACATGGCTGGCGGGGCCGACGACCAGCGCGCGCGGCGCGTAAGGGGGCTCGCGGCGGAAAATGGCGGAGAGGTCGCCAGTATTGCGACCACGCGCCCAGAAGCGAACGATCATCAGCAGCGCCAACCAGATCGGAAACTGAAGGTAGATGCTGGTGAGCGGGTAATCCTGCAGGGTCTTGGCCAGGATCAGGATCGGCAGGGACATCAGGTGGGTGAGCGCGACGGCCTGGAAGATGCGGACAACGTCACGCAGCGATGTGTGGCGCCAGACCTGGCGATGGACGCCGCGCAACCACAGCGCGAATGCCGCGGCCACGCCGAAAGCGATAGCCACAAAGAAATCGAGCCAGGTGGGCGAGCCGCGACCTGAAAAATAGTAGGTAATCTGCGGCGCGAGATACATCGCGACCATGCCGGAGATGACATCATAGCCGAAGCAGGCCGCCTTGGCTTCGATCGCCGCCCTGCGGGCGGAATGCTCAACGTTACTCACGCACTCTCCCCCTGAACGCTGGGTTCGATTCTCGACAGCGCCCACCGCACGCGGTTTGGCGCTTGTGAGCCATCGGCCCCAGGATCAGCTACACCCCGTATGACGAGTTGCTGCGTCTTTTGCGTAGCCTCGGCTCCCCAGTAACGCGAATTTTCCACGGAAAGCAAAGTCTCGCTGCGGAATCTCCAGACACGTTGCCGCTTCGCCAGCCCTAGGAATACTGTCCTATCATCTGGACCATCTATCACCTGAACGTCCGGGTGCAGATGAAAGCGGATTTCAAAGGGGATCAGGCCGCCAGGAAAAGTGGATGCCGCCTCGGACATGGGGCGGGAGAGGCTATCCTCGCCGGTGATGCGGCCGCCGTTCATCGCGACGTAGAGCCGGCGGCGATAAATCAGCCCGTGACGGACGCGCCAGCCCCCGTGCTGGCCTTCGAGCAGGTACTGGTCGCCCTCCTCCATGCGGCGGACGGCGAGCTGTGCCGGGCCTTCGGGGACGCGAACGCCGGTGGCCGGATCGAAGGTAAAGACTGCGGAGTCCTCGCCATTTAGCGACAGCACGGAATGCGCCGCCGTGCGCCGGGCAGCGTCGCGCAGCACGGGGTCGAGATCAGGACCCGAGCCGCAGGACGTTATGAGACGCTCGGGACCGTCATCCACGGTGAGCGCAAGGGCGCCGGCGTGGGCGTGGACGCCATTTGGCCGTTCGGGGCCTCCACCGGAATCGACATAGACGGTGAGGCCTTCAGCCTGGACGCGCTGATAAGCCGACAAGCGGGCGAACGAGAATTTCGAATTGACCGAACCGTGCGGCCGCATCGCCGCCTGCGCGATGCCGTTCGAGCTGTCGCCGCCTCCGTTGGCTGGCAGAATGCCGCCATCGGCCTGCTGGAGAAAGGACAGCATAGCGGCCATGCGCGGCTGCAGCTTGGTCAAAAAGCCAGGCGCGTTGAGGCCGAGGCGAAGGAGGAGTTCCTCGACTGTCTGGATGTCGAGCATGGCTTCGGCCAGCGCTTCGGGACTACGGCTGACATGGCCGCCATCGGGCAGAATCTGCGCGCTGCACTCAGCGTCGAGCATGGCGAGGCCGGTCTCCAGGATCTTGCGGCCGTCTTCTGTGGCAGCGCCGCCGAGGCAGAGAGCTACGGCAATACGGAAGCGGCTGACGGGGTCAGTTTCTTCAGGCCCCGAGAACTGAAGGTGACGAAGCTGGCGGCCGATCGTTTCAAGCACGGCGGCGCGCGTTTCCCCTTCAAGCGGGGCAAACAGAGACGGACCGGCGCAAAGCCAGTTGATCAACCTGTCGGCCGTGATCGACAGGCGCCACGCGAAGTTTTCCCATTTTCCATAGGCGTCTGTCCACGCGACCATCAAGGCGCGCGCGCGTGACTCACCTGCGGGACCAAGGCTCGCGAGATCGCGCAGCCAGTGGAAGCGGTGAATGCGATCGGTGAAGTGGATCGACGGAAAATCCGGGCCCCAAGGCGCGCGGCCTTCCGGTGTTTCAATCTGCGCGGCGCCGAATTTCCACTTGCCCGCGAATATAGCTTCACCGCGCTGGCGGTTGATCGGGCGGTTGTCTTTCGGCAAGGCGGTGAGGCCGGTAGGCCCCGGACCGGAAATGCGGAGACGATGGACAGGCGACACGTTGATCGCCATGCCGGACTTGCCGGTCAGCTCCAGCCATTGCGCGTCTTCAGCTTCGCGCCCTGACGGCCCGAGAGGTGGGAGAGCCATGCTCCCCTCACCCGCGCGTCGTGCTGGCGGCAGGTTGGCCGTTGCGGATCGCACTGATCGCGCTGGCGTAGTTCTTCGCTCCCTTGCCGAACACGGCCGAGCCCGCGACCAGAGCATTGGCGCCAGCGGAGATGATCGCGCCTGCGTTCTCAGGGATCACGCCGCCATCGACTTCGAGAATTGTCTTGAGATTGGCGCGGTCGAGCTTCTTGCGGATTGCCTCGATCTTGCGGAGCTGGCTGTCGATGAATTTCTGGCCGCCGAAACCGGGGTTCACACTCATGACGAGGATCAGATCCAGTTCCTCGAGCACCGGGTCGAGCACGTCAGCCGGTGTGGACGGGTTGAGTGCGGCGCCGGCTTTCTTGCCGAGCTTCTTGATGACCTGAAGCGTGCGGTGGAAGTGGGGGCCAGCTTCCGGGTGGGCCGTGATGATATCGGCGCCCGCCGCCGCGAAGGCTTCGAGATATGCATCGACCGGCGAGATCATCAAATGAACGTCGAAGGGTTTGCTTGTGTGGGGGCGGAGCTTCTCGATCACCCCCGGGCCGATGCTGATGTTGGGAACAAAATGGCCGTCCATCACGTCGACATGGATCATGTCGGCGCCGGCTTCATCGACAGCGCGGATTTCCTCGCCCAGGCGGGCGAAGTCAGCGGCTAGAATCGAGGGAGAAATCAGGACTTCCGGCATGCAACTCGCCTAGCAGCGAGGGTTTGCTGACGCAAGGCGACGCGAGCGGGATGCGGGCAAAAGGGCTGCATTCTGCTTGCGCAAGACAGCAGCACGCGAAGGTTACATCGCGTTATGGTGGGCTATATCTTCCTTCGAGAGCCGCAGGAAGCGGGCGGCGTTGTTGTAGAGGATGTTGCGCTTCTGCTCGGGCGAGAGGAAAGGCGCCTCTTCGATCGCCTGAATGGCTGGTTCGATGATGCCGGGCCAGATCATCTGGTCGGATCCGAACATGATGCGATCACCATAGCCAGCATCTATCAGCGCCTTGAGATAGGCGTGGAACGCTTCGCGGGGCTCTGTGTAGTCGATGCTGGAAATGTCGACATAGAGTTGCGGGTGCGCGAACATGACAGCGCGCAGATCGTCGATGAGCGGATAGCCGGCGTGCATCACATAAACGCGCAGCTTGGGGTGACGAACCAGCACGTCCTCAAGGCCGAACGCGCTGCTATTGCTGGCGCGATAACCGGGGGAGCCGAAATAGGGATCGCCGGGGCCGCCTGAGCCCATGTGAATGCCTGCAGGAATATCCAGCTCCTCGGCCAGAGCCCAATATGGCTCAAGGCGCGGGTCGTCCGGCGGGATGCCTTCGTACTGCGCCATGATTTCGCCGAGCACCTGGAACGCGCCGGCGCCGTGAAGCTTGCGGATGGCGTCTGGCGTCAGCGATCTCGGATCGTCTTTCGCTATGCGCAGATCGAGCCCGGCAATCATCCTGCCAGCGCTTTGTGCTTTCCAGGTAGGCAAAAGGTCAGGGTCGCCGCTGATCATGCCGATGATGTTGCGCTTTTCCATGATGGCGAAGGTCTCGCGCATGACCTGTTCGTCAGTTGTAGCGGCCGGGATCGGGCTGGCGCAGGGCGGCATGACCTCAAAGGCCATGCCCTCTTCCGCACCTTTGCTTGAATCCCAGCGGGGCATCACGGCGAACGGTGCGCACATGGGAGGCGGAGACGGGCCCATATAGCCGGCCCTGCGTGCGTGAAGGTGCATGTCGATGATCGGCAGTCGCGCGGCGGCCGGCGCTGTAGGCGAGGCCGTGGGCTGAGGCGCATCGCATGCAGACAGGGAGAGCGCGGCAACAAGACCGTACAAGATACCCTTCATGCAATCCGCCCCCAATATCGCCCAACATTACGGAGCGTAGGCGCGGCAGGCGTGGGCGTCCATGGCGGCGCACACGCCGAGCAAAAACAGAACCGCCCGGAGGGGCGCTCCGGGCGGTTCGCTGGGATGGTTGTCCGAAAGGCCTAGTAGTAGCCGATCGAGGAATTCTGCGGGATGACCCGGGCGCGTTGGCCGTATTCGATCAGGACGGGCGTGCCGCTGGGGATAGCGTAATCGCCAGCCTGCGCGACCGACACGAGTTCGCCGGAGCGAAGACGGATGGTGTAGGCGTAGCCGGTCTGAGCCGTGGCCGAGTTGCCGACCGCGTTACCGAGGACGCCGCCAAGGATCGCGCCGCCGATGGCGCCAGCCGTATTGGCTTTCGAGCCGCCGCCGATTTCGCTGCCGGCGAGGCCGCCGAGCGCAGCGCCGGCAAGCGTGCCGACTTTAGAGCCCTGCGAAGAGCCTTCGATCTGGATCGGGCGCATGCCGACGACGGTGCCTTCCTCGACACGGGCGACCATGCCGACCGAACCACGGTCATAGGTGTTTGCGCCGAGGCCGCTGGCGCAACCAGCAAGCGCCGTAGCGAGAACCGCGAAAGCTACCGCGAAAGCCTTCTGGGGCTTCGCAATCGTCGAGGCGCGCAGGGCTTCGACGGGAGGAGCAGATGCGGTGAAAGATGATCCGTCCATGACGCACTCCTGTGGGACGGAATATCCGGGGAGGTCCCCGTCCCTACGCATAAAGTCATACCAGACACGGCTGAACCGCCGTTGAACCCAATCGTTCGGTTTCGTCGCTTATCGGTGGCAGGATTGTGTCATTCCTGGCGACGGGAATTGAGCGCCAACTGCAAAATTTGGAATGGGAGTGCGCTTAGGCCCGTTCAAGCCGCGCGATGTAGAAAATGTCCGATTTCATTGGCTCGGCGACGATTTCGCCAACGGCTGATGCAGCGGCGACACGCGCCTCTGCCAAAGCCTGCGGAGCAGTAATTAAGTCGC
The DNA here is from genome assembly GCA_030696545.1 of Hyphomonadaceae bacterium. Lineage (GTDB taxonomy): Bacteria > Pseudomonadota > Alphaproteobacteria > Caulobacterales > Hyphomonadaceae > UBA7672. The sequence goes on along the minus strand of JAUYSA010000387.1, from coordinate 8,493 downwards.
CGTCATCCGTTAACGCCGCCTCGAACCCGTGGACCTCTTCCGGGGTGATTTTAACGCGCCGCCAACTTCCAGTGGCGAGCGCAGCCTCGACAATGTCGCGGCCTTCTTCTGAAGTGGGCGTGCAGACGGAATAGATCAGGCGGCCACCTGGCCGGAGCATTTCGGCGGCAGCCTGAACCAGCTGCGTCTGCGTTGCGGGGAAGCGCGCCATGTCTTTCGGGTCGCGCCGCCACGCACCTTCAGGATGGCGACGGAGAATGCCGAGGGCGGAACATGGCGCATCGAGCAGGATCGCATCAAGCAGCTCGGCAGGCCGCCAGGTGCGGGCGTCTTGTTCGACGATCGTGACGGGAAGCCGCGAGCGTTCGATGTTCTCGCGCAGACGGGTCATGCGCTGGCGGGATATCTCGATAGCTGTGACGCTGGCGCCGGCAGCAGCGAGCTGCATCGTCTTGCCGCCGGGCGCAGCGCACAGATCAGCCACGCGCTTGCCGGCGATGTCGCCCATCAGCCTGGCGGGGAGTGCGGCGGCCGCATCCTGCACCCACCAGACCCCATCAGCGTAACCGGGCAGATCAGTAAGCCCCGCACCACTTGCGAGCCGGATCGAGCCGGAGGGCAGTACAACGCCATTGAGTTTTTTTGCCCAGGCGTGGGGATCCGCCACCGGCTTCAGGGTTATGTCGACGGGCGGCTCTTCGAGCTGCAGGCGAGCCATGGCGTCAGCGCGTTCGGGTCCCAGCGCGGATTTGAGCTTGGCGGCCATCCATTCCGGCCAGACCGAGGTGGGCGGCGCGTCGTGAAACGCCTGAGCTTCGCGCGAGGCTCGCCGGAGCACAGCGTTGACCAGACCACCGCCGCGGCGGGCTTCGTGCCATTTGCCGGCGGCTTCGACTGTCGCGGAAACGGCGGCGTGGTCGGGCACGCCGAGCATCCAGAGCTGGGCGGCGCCAGCGCACAGAACGGCGCGCACTTCAGGCTCCATGCCGGCCATCGGGCGCTCGACCATTCCGCCGAGCGCGTAGTCGATGCGGCCGATGCCTCGCAGGGCGGCGCCTGCGATGGCGCGGGCAAAGCCACGATCGGGGCCTTCCAGCCGCCGGAAGGTGCGGCTGGCGTCCATCGCGGCTTCGAGATCGAGACCCTTGTCGAGCGTATGGTGAAGCAGCTCGGCGGCAGCGAGCCGGCTTTGCCAGCCTGCGGCTTCAGTTCGCTTTTCGGGTGGGGGTCGCGCCATGAAGCGGCTGGTAGCGGCTTGAAGGATCGCTGGCCAGAGGCCGCGTGCGGACAGGCGAGCCCTGAAACAGAAATGCCCGGCGCTGGGCCGGGCATCGCTGGTTTTTCTGGATCGGGCTGCGCCCTACTCCACGCCTTCCATTTCGGCGGCCTGGCGATGCAGGCGCTGGATGCGGCGCTCGGTTGGCGGGTGGGACGCACTGGCCGTGCGCCGCTTGCCATGCAGGGGGTCGATGACGAAGGTGTGGGCGGTCGCCGGGCTGCGCTCGGCCAGCGGGTTCAGCAGCGAGACCGTGTGACGCTCCAGCTTGAGCAGGGCGTTAGCCAAATTGATCGGATTGCCGCAGATTTCGCCGGCGTGCTTGTCAGCGGCGTACTCGCGGTGGTGGCTCTGGCCGACACGAGCAACGAGGCCAGCGACCACGCGGGAGACGCGCTTGCGCTGACCCAGCGGGTAAGCAAGCGAGCCAAAGATCGTGGTGAGAACGACTGCCAGCGCCGAGCAGACGCCCATGGCGAGAGCATCGCCGCGTTTGACGTGGGCAAGCTCATGCGCAACCACGGCAGATACTTCAGCGCGTGTCAGCGTCTTGAGCAGGCCGTCGGTGACGGCAATGGAAGCGTGGTTGGTGTCGCGGCCAGCCACAAAAGCGTTCGGCTGGAAAGCATCGACGATGTAGGTGCGCGGGCGCGGCATGTTGGCGCGCATCGCAAGGCGGTCGCAGTCAGCCACGAAAGCCCGGATCATCGGCGAAGCGTCGTCCGATCCGACCTCACGGGCATTGTGGAGTTTCAGCATGATCTTCTCGGCGTACCAGAAGACCACGACATGGAAGCCAAGCGCGATCAGCGTGCCGATCAGCGCGCCTTCTCTCTGCGCGATGGACCAGCCCACGCCCGCAAATGCGAGGTGGATCAACAGCATCAGTCCGGCGGCCTTAAAATAGCTCATGAAAGCTCTCTCAACACAGGTCGTCGTCCCCGTATGGGGAAGTTTGGCGGTGTTGGTAAAAGCATCCTTTCCAAACATGAAAAAATTGGTGAACGTGACAGCGATGAGTGAGCAACCAGACCAATCAGATGACGCACGTGGCGCGGAGACCCCAGAGGGAGCCGCCGAGCAACAAACCCAGGTTATTCCGGGTGCTGCGCCGGGTAAGCAGCTGAGCCCGGAGGCGATCCGCGCCTTGGAGGAAGCGGAAGCGCGGCGCCAGGCCGCGCCCCGGCAAGATTTGCCTACCGAAATAAACGGGCGCCGCACGGGCGAAGAGCCGACCCGCTATGGCGACTGGGAGAAGAAGGGCCTCGCAGTCGACTTCTAGCCCGCGGCTCCCCTTCCGGGCGTGTTGCTTTGCCCCGGACTCGTCGCAGGCTTAACCTTACCTCCTGTCAGCCATCCGGCATGGCAGGTGCATCGGACGCGCCCATGATCAAGCTCTCGCGCCTTCTGGCCAGCGTTCTGGTGTTTGCGTTTGGCGCGGCCGTTGTGGCTGGCCCGTCCTTCGCCGACGGCCGCAAAAGGCCACCGCCGATAACGGCGCCGCCCCCTCCGCCGCTGCGTATCCCGCCGCCGGCGCCTGCCGTTCAAGCCGAGCCGACGCCCATCAAGCTGGTTCCTGTTGCTCCGCCCTCGATCGTTCTGCCGTCCAATTTTGGCACGGGCGGGGTCGGCATCGACATAAATGGCGGGTCAGGCGGCGGTGGCCGGCTGATCGTCATTTCTGGCGGTTCGGCGCGGGCGCAGGCTTCAGCGTCGGCTTTTGCGTTCGCCAGCGCTTCGGCCACGTCCTTCGCGGGTGGCGGCGGCGGCGGCGGCGGCAAGGTTCACGGCGGTGGTGGTGGCGGCCATGGCTGCGGCTGCAAATAGAGCGGGCTTCTAGAGCCAGCCTCTCATCTGTTCGTCACGCCAGAGATGCGCGGAGCCGATCAACGGCGCCGCCTCTGATGCAATGAGGTTCAGGGGCATCGGCTTCATCAGTCCTGTGCGCACGCCACGCTTGTAGAAGCGATCGAGAGCGGCGCGCTCTTTCAACCATGGCTCCAGACGTTGTGAGACGCCGCCTGCTATGAACACGCCTCCCGCAGCGTTTGCGACAAGCGCCATGTTGCCCATCGCGGTCATCACAGCGCGGGCGCGCAACCGGCAGAATTCGAGTGCAAGGGGATCGCCCGCATGGGCGGCGTCGATCACTTCGGCTTGCGTCAGTGGCTTGTGCTTGAGGCCCATGATCTCGAAAAGCGCATCGCGCGTGTCATCGAAGCCCATGCCGGCCGTGACGATTTCGTTTGAGACGTAGCCGAGTTTCTTGCGGAGCTTTTCAGCGAGCTTCCATTCGATATCGGTCTCGGGCGTGAAAGCCTGATGACCGCCCTCCCCACCGATGACGACCCAGCCCGGCTCGATCCGGCGCAGGAGCCCAACCCCAAAGCCGGTGCCGGGACCGCCAATGGCGAGCGAAGCATTCGGGTCGGGCTTGCCTGCGCAGATGAGCCGCAGCTGTTCGCCGGTGAGCTCGGGGGCCGAGCGCGCCATGGCAATAAAATCATTGATGGCGACGAGCCGGTCGACCCCAAGCCGCTGCTTCACGGCGGCAAGATCCACTGTCCATCCACGGTTCAGGAGTTCGACATGTGACCCGCCCGTGACGCCAGCGAACCCGAAGGACGCGCCGATATAATCAGGCGATGTCTCTTTCAGATACGCGTCGAGCGCCATCTCGAAAGTGTCGAAGTCCTTGCCGGGCCGCTTCCAGATTTCGGACAGGTTGACGCGCCCGCCTTTGAACGCCGCCAGCGCAAAGCGCACATTGGTTCCGCCTGCATCCCCGACAAGTAACGTCCCATCCTGCATGGATCGACCTTAAGCTGCCCCGCGCGTTTGTCGCAACGCAGAGTTATTGGAGGAAACGAGCGGATTTTCTTGCATTGAGCTCTCCCAATTTGGCAGGGTGATTTCAGATCCACTCGCCTGAAAGGCTCCCCCCGCACGATGCCCCATGCCACGCCGCTGATCTCTCTGCTCACCATCGGCCTGGGGTTCGCCTTCGTGTTCGGGATGATTGCCACGCGGCTCAAGCTGTCGCCGCTGGTGGGCTATCTCGTCGCTGGCGTCGTGATTGGCCCGTTCACGCCCGGATTTGTGGGCGACTCGCATCTTGCGAGCGAGCTGGCCGAGATCGGCGTGATCCTGCTGATGTTTGGCGTCGGGCTGCACTTCTCGCTGAAAGACCTGCTTTCGGTGCGAGCCATCGCTATTCCTGGTGCGCTGGCGCAGATCGGTGCGGCGACGCTGCTGGGCGTCGGCATGGGCTATCTGATGGGGTGGACGGTCGAGGCGGGCATCGTGTTCGGGCTTGCCCTGTCTGTTGCGTCAACCGTGGTGCTGCTGCGCGCGCTTCAGGAGCGGCGTGTGGTGCAGACCGACAAGGGCCGCATCGCGGTCGGCTGGCTGATCGTGGAAGACCTTGCGATGGTGCTGGCGCTTGTGCTGCTGCCTACGTGGGCGGGGATTCGCGAACAGACGGTGGAAGCTGGCGGCTTCACCTGGGCGCAGGCGCAGGAAATCGCGATCGCGCTGTTGCTGACGCTGGGCAAGGTCGGGGCGTTCATCCTGATCATGCTGGTGGTGGGCAAGCGGGTGATCCCGTGGATTCTCCATCGCGTCGTGCATCTTGGCTCGCGCGAACTTTTCCGGCTTGCCGTGCTGGCGATTGCGCTGGGCGTCGCGCTAGGGGCCTCGGAGTTGTTCGGCGTATCATTCGCGCTGGGCGCTTTCTTCGCCGGCATGATCATGGGCGAGAGCGAGCTGTCGCATCAGGCCGCAAACGAGACGCTGCCGCTGCGCGACGCTTTTGCTGTGCTGTTCTTCGTGTCGGTGGGGATGCTGTTCGACCCGATGACGCTGTTCACCAACCCGTGGCCACTGCTGGGAGCACTTGCGATCGTCGTGCTGGGCAAGTCGGTGGCGGCGTTGATGATCATGGCGCTGTTCAAGCAGAAGCGCGAGAATTCCGCGCTGATCGCCGCCAGCCTCGCACAGATCGGCGAGTTCTCGTTCATCCTTGCCAGTCTGGGTGTTGGTCTTGGCTTGCTGCCCGAAGACGCGCGAGACCTGATTCTGGGCGCGGCTATACTTTCAATTGTTCTGAACCCGCTGGTGTTTCTTGTGGCTGATCGCTTCACGCCCAAGGCTGCGCCCGTCGAACCCGTGGCAAGTCCGGGATCGCCGGGCCGCGCCATCATTGTTGGCTATGGCCGGGTCGGCTCGCGGCTGGGGCGGGCGCTGGGCCTGGCGAAAGTGGATTACTCCGTGATCGAGGACCGGCAAGAGCTGGTCGAGAAGCTTCATGATCAGGGCCAGCCTGCCATCGCCGGCAATGGCGTGTCTGCCGACGTGCTGAAGGCGGCCGCGGTGGAATCCGCGCAGCTGATCTACATCACCGTGCCGGATGGTTTCGAAGCAGGCCGGATCGTGGAGATCGCGCGCCAGCTCAACCCGCTCATCCGCATCTTCGCGCGTTCGCACAATGATGCGGAGATCGACCATCTGCGCGGCTTTGGCGCTGACGTGATCATCTCGGGCGAGGAAGAGATTGCGCAGGCGATGATCGATGCGACAGGGCTGGCAAAGCCAGCGTGAGACACCATCCGATCCGCTATATCATTGCATTGTAATCGTTTGCTTTTTGGCACACCGGCGGGTAGGTGAGCCAGATGGCTCATGATCACGCACACGGGCATTCCGGCCATGGTCACGCGCATGATCACGGGCACGATCATGCGCACGGCCATGATCATGGCAATGACGAGAAGAATGAAAGCCGCATCGGCATCGCCGCGCTCCTGACGGGCGGGTTCATGGGCGTTGAACTTGCCGGCGGCATTCTCGCCGGATCGCTCGCCCTGATCGCAGACGCCGGACACATGCTGTCGGACTTTGGCTCGCTGGCGCTTGCGTGGATCGGCTTTCGAATGGCTCGGCGTCCACCGGATTCGCGCCGCACCTTCGGCTTTCGCCGCTTCCCCGTTCTGGCAGCCTTCGTCAACGGCCTGACGCTGTTCGCCATCGTCGTGTGGATCACAGCCGAAGCCATCGGACGCCTTGCCAATCCGGAGCCGATCCAGCCCATCCTGATGCTGTGGGTGGCGGCGGCGGGCCTCGCGGTGAACATCGTGGCGTTCGCTGTGCTTCATGGCGCAGATCGCGAAAATCTCAACGTACGCGGCGCCCTGCTTCATGTTGCGGGGGATTTGCTGGGGTCGATCGCCGCGATCGTGGCCGCCATCGTCATCATGTACACGAACTGGCTTCAGATCGACCCAATCCTGTCTGTACTCGTGGCGCTCATCATCCTGCGTTCAGCCTGGTCGCTGACTTTCCAGAGCGCGCATATCCTGCTGGAAGGCGCGCCGCATCATGTCGACCTCGACAAGGTGACTCACGACCTGGAGCACCTGGATGGCGTGGTGGATATCCATCACGCTCACCTGTGGTCGCTGGACGGGCGGCGGTCGATGATGACCATGCACGCACGCATACGTGACGATGTAACAGGCCCGGAGGTTGTCGCCCGCATCAAGGCGCGGCTGCACGAGTCGCACGGGATCGATCACGCAACGATCGAGATAGAAGGCAAGGAATGCCCGGACGCCGACTGCGCCTAGGCTGCGAGAGCGGCCTTCGCTTCAGCGGCGCGCTCTGACTTGGTCAGTTTTGCAGCACCATAGAAGCGCGGCTTGATCATCGGGAACCACAGCACCTTGCCGACGCCCTCCACGAAGCGGCGATACGCGAATGCCCGGCGATCCGTCCTGGCGAGAAAGCTGCCGAGTGCGGTCGCGCCGTAGATCACTGTCTGACCGGCGCCAACCGCCATCCAGAAGGCGATTGCGGAAAGATCCCGCTTGGGGCCAGTCCATGCCTTGGTCGCAGGTCCCTGCCCGTAAGCGAACGCACGGCGAAGCGTGTAGGCGAGCGTGACGCGCGAGGTTTCGGGCGTTTCCCAGACGAACGCATTGGGCGCCCACGCGAAACTTGCCCCGGCTGCCTGCATTGTCTGGAAGAGAAGGTCGTCTTCGCCGCCGATCTCGTTGCGCTCCATCGAGAAGGGCTCGGCCGAAGGCAAGGCCGCACGACGTATGAGGCTGCATCCGCAACCGTAGAAGATATTGATGATGCCCTCGGCATGGCCAGGGTCACGGGCGAAGAAGGCGCTGAAGTATTCCTCGTGATGGCGCGGCGTGGCGGCAAGCTTTGTCCGCACCGGCCCGAACACGACATCAGCCTTTTTCTCGCGTTGCACGCGGAGAAGCTGGGCAAGCCAGGCCGGTGGGGCGAGTTCGTCGTCGTCCAGGAATGCAATCGTATCGCCTCTCGATGCGCGCAGGCCGGCATTGCGCGCATTGGCGACCCCTGCGCGGGGCTCGTGGACAACCACGACGCGCGCATCGCCAAGCGCACGCAGCGCTTCAAGCGCGGACCCGGCGGGATCATTGTCGATCAGCACAACTTCGAACGCAGTCTCGCAGACCTGTGCGAGCGCAGAACGCGCCGCTTCGACCGCACGTTCGGGACGGCGGAAGGTCGGAATGATGATCGAGACGACTGGCGCCATGGTGGACCAAGACTACGCCGGCGAGGTTGCAGCCACGTTTACGAGCGCCAGACGGCTAAAAGCCCCGGAAATGAGTTTGTTCGCAAAATCGCCGACCGCTGGCAGCGCGGCGGAACAGGCTCCGCGCGCCGGCGCCATCCCGTGCGGCCCCTAGGAGGCCGGACGCTGGATCTGGTTGGCGAGGTTCGTTGATACCTGCCGCGCGTCGAAAGCATTGGCGTCGCTGCCCTTGGCGCCGCGCGCCATAACGACCTCGGCGAACGCCTCGTAGCGGGTGACTTCCTGATATGTCTGCGGCGTCCAGAACGGGTCGTAGGCGCCGACCCAGCCATAGCGGGGCACAAAGTACATGTACGACAGGCGCGACCCCATATAGCCGCCGCCAGATGCGCGGATGCGGCTTTCCTTGTCGGTATCGCGGTTCACGATCGTGAAGGTGTCGAAGCCATTCTGAAGCGTGAGTTCGGCGGCGCGATAGAGCAGGTAATTCTCGACCGTCTCGCGATCGGTGAGCGAGTTACCCTTGAACGAGACGCGGTAGCGATCGTTCTCGATCCGCGATTCCGTGTAGCCCATATCCCTGCCCGCACCGGGCTGATAGGGGGTCGGGCCGCTCTGGCACGCAGCAAGTCCGAGAGTTGTG
>JAUYSA010000375.1 GCA_030696545.1 Hyphomonadaceae bacterium | reverse complement strand
TTTTCCAGAAGCATCGAAAGGAAGGGCTGCAGGATCATCAGCATCACCGCGCCGAACACGTTCACGGCTAGCGGGGCGATAGCGAACGAGAAGGTCGCCCGCATCCAACCTTCAAACAGCCCGCGAGTCTGGTCGAACAGCAGCATCCCGATGAAGATCGGCCCGATCGCCAGCAGGAAGGCGAGCACGATCTTGGTTGCGATGATGATGCCCAGCGTCAACAACAGCAGAGCGATCGACGTAAGCCACAGCAAGCCGGAGCCAAGCATCGGTCCGCCCTGCAGCAAGTTGGCCGTAGGGCTGGCCATTCCGCCATAGACGCCCGCAGCGCCACTCAGATCCTCGAACGCTTTCTGAACCCCGCCCATCACATTGCCGTCGAATGTGGACCCCTGTTGCGCGAGCGGCGCGATCAGCACCTTCATGATCTCGGCCGGGCCGTCGAACAGAAGGTTGAAGATCAGCGTCTGGTAAGCCGCCCATGATGTGAGGAAGGCGAGGATCAGCCCTATCTTCAGCGCCGCGAACGGCAACTCGGTCACGCGCATCCCACCGCGGCCGAACAGCAGCTGGTAGCCGATCAGAGCGATGTAGATCGTCAGCAACCCGGTAAACGCCGTCGAGAACAAGGTGTCAGGTCCGACAAGGCTGCGATAGGTGTCGTGAACTAGCACGCGGATATGGCAGTCCACCGTCTCGAGGACGCCACCGACCATGCCTTCTTCGGGAGGAGCCGGGCAGAACGCCATCACGCGGCTCCCAGCAGGCGAGGCATCCACGCGTCGGGCGCATCGCCCACTTCGAGGCGGATGTCGTCGAGCATGCGAACCGTGCGCTCGCGGCCGGAAAGAACGGTCAGCAGATCGCGTTCGCCGTTGAGATTCAACCTGGCCACAACGCTCTCCGCGCCGTGCTTCACGAGGAAGCAGCGCGAGGTGTCTGGCAGGGTGCGGATCAGGTCGAACTCATGGCCGGAGAGGCCAAAGCCCTTGCAGTATTCCGCTTCCTGCGCCTTCGGGTTTGGCAGGAATATCTGCGTTGCGGACTGTTCGATCACAGCGCTTGCGATCTTGCTTTCAAGCGCGTCGCCTGTCGATTGCGTTGCAAAGCCGACGATGCCGTTGCGCTTGCGGATGGTCTTTTCCCAGTCGCGGATGCGCGCGACAAATACCTCATCGTCCAGCGCCTTCCAGCCCTCATCGACAACGATGATGGAAGGCTGGCCATTCAGGCGCTCTTCTACACGATGGAACAGATACATCATGGTCGGTGTGCGAACGACCGGGTCTTCGAGCAGATGCGTCATGTCGAAGCCGACAATTCGGCTATCCATATCGAGGTGATCGTCCTCGTTGTCGAAGAGCCAGGCGCGGTCGCCTTCCATGATCCATGGATTGAGTCGCGATGCGAGATCACCCGGTGTCGGCCTCCGCCCGCCAAGGAACAGCTCGCGGAAATAGCGCAGACGGCGGAAGTTCGGCGTCTGGTCGTAGTTGGCAGAGACGGCCGAAGATATCGTGGCGCTATCCTCTGCGGATAGAACTTCGCCATTGGAGGTGACGAGCTTTGCCGCCCATTGCTGCAGGAAGCGGCGATTGCCCGGCGTGTCCGGCAATTGCAGCGGGTTGAACCCCGTTTTTACACCCGGCCGGATCAGATCGTACTTGCCGCCCATCGCTCGCAGGAAGATTTCCGCGCCGCGATCCTTGTCGAAAAACACCACTTTCGGCTCGAACCGTTCGCATTGTGCGATCAGGAAGTTCAGCACCACCGTCTTGCCCGCGCCGGAGGGGCCGATGACGAGGAAGTTGCCCAGATCGCCCTTGTGAAAATTGAAATAGTACGGCGATGCGGCTGTCGTCTCCAGCAGCGTGACGGCAGGCCCCCAGTGATTTCCGCCTGCGCGGCCAACGGGGTGGCTGTGGAAACTGGCGAGGCCGGCGAAGTTCGCGGAGCTGACCAGCGCCTTGCGCGGAATGTACTGGCCGTTGCCTGGGAACTGCGCCCAGAAGCTCGGCTCCAGGGCGGCTTCTTCGCGCACGCCAATGACGCCGATCTCCGTAAGCGCCGCCTGCACATCGGCGACGGCATTATCCAGCGGCTCGAAATCGGCCGCGCGTGTCATGATCGTGAAATGGTGTTCGCCGAACACGGCGCGCCCGGCAGCCACATCGTCCTTTGCCTGGGCAAGATCGCGACGCAGCGACAGTGCTTCATCATCCGCCGCACGCATCCGGCGCAGGGCCAGGTTCATGCGGCTGAGCGCAGGCTGTCGATCGACAAAAGCAAAGCTCTGCGAAATGACCATCTCGTGCGGCACACGCAGCAGGCTGTCGAGTTGACCGGCCGACGTGTGCGGCGGGTACTCCTTCACCGACAGGATAGCAGCCAGTGTGCGCGGGCTGCGGGAGTTGCCTGACAGCTCCAGCGCGTCCTTGCCGAAGCTCACGCGGCGGTCGACGAAGGATGCGCTGCCCTTTTCGAACGGGACCGGGCGCAGTTCGCCATCGAACAGGAAGGCAAGAAACTCCAGCGGTTCCGAAAACAGGCCGCCGGGCGTCTCATAAGCGCCAAGCAGACGCGGGCCGTAGGGCTGCAGTGCGGCGAGCAGGCTGTCGGTCGCGGCATCCAGTTCGCGACGGTCGCGCACGCGGCTGACGGCGTCCCACTGTTTCTTTGCGCCCATAAAGCCCGCGCGAGCCATCGCGGGTTTGCGCGTCAGCGTCAGGAACAGGTCGTTGACGAACAGGCGGCGGCCAGACAGGCGGCTGCGCCAGCTCGCGTCAAGGTTGCGCGCGAACGGATTGGAGAAATCGCCTTCAAGTCCGGGGCGCACCATGTGGCGGATGACGTGCGCGCCGATCGATAGCCGAGACGAGGCAATCCCGCGCAGAACCGTGTCTCGCACGTTCTTCCGGTAATTCAGTTCCTGCGTATCTGCCGTTTCGAAAGCGAAACCGGCGAGGTGCAGGATCTGGATCTGGGCGCCGTCACGGGTTGCGAGTGTGGTTTCATCGATGTGCCGCGCATAGGGCAGCATATCCGCTGCCTTCTTCTCGCGGCGCGCCAGTTTCGTGTTGCCCCTCTTGCCCGCTTTCGGAGGCGGTTTTTTCTTCATGGTGAGTAAGAGTTGCAACGCCAGTGGTCATAATTCTTCACGCGGGGGCAGCGGCTGACCTTCTGGATCCAGAGATCAAGCCAGCGCGGCTCGCGCAGGCACATGAGATAGCCAAACACATGCAGCGCCAGCGCGGTCACGATCGCCCAGAAGGACTTCGTGATGAGGAACACTTCCGTGGTGACGACGAGGTTCAGGACGAAGAAGGAATAACTCACTCCCGCGAACATCTGCGGGCGGGTGAGTGCGTTGAAGACGATATCGCGTTCCATGCTTGCCATGTCGCTATCCCGCCGATCTTGCGGCCATCTGGATGCCGCCTACGATCGTGGCGGCGCCGAACAGGATGAAGCAGCCGACAATCACCGTGATCCCGTGCTTCCAGTTCATCCGGCCCGTCAGCATCATGAAGCCCACAAACGCGACCGCGATCACCGCCACCGCTGTGGCGATGCCACCTTCCATCGTGCCACGCACCCAGTTCACAGCGCCGAGGATCGGGCCAGACCCTTGCGGAGAATTCACCTGCGCGAATGCTTCCTGCGCTGTGATCATCGCCCCTGCGGACAATGCTGCCAGTCTTGATGCGAACGCCATCACTTGGTCTCCGGTACGCTGGTACGCGCAAGATAGTCCATCACGGACGCCACGTAGGCGCGGGTCTCGGCATAAGGGGGCACGCCCTTGTGCTTCCGCACGGCCGTGGGGCCGGCATTGTAGGCTGCAACTGCGAGTTCCACGTTGTTGTCGAACATTGCAAGCATCTGACGCAGATAGGCTGCACCGCCTCGCGCATTCTGGGCCGGGTCGCGCGGGTCGACGCCAAGGTCTCCCGCGGTAGCGGGCATCAGTTGCATCATGCCAATCGCGCCTTTGGGCGAGACCGCGCTGTGGCGGAAGCGGGATTCGACATAGGCGATTGCCTCAAGAAGACGGGGCGACAGTTCGCTGGCTTCACCCGCCCGGTCCAGCAGCGGCTGGGCCGAAGCAGGCGCTCCAATCGCCTTGGCCAAGGGGCGATCTGGGATTATCGCCTTGGCGCCATCCACGGTAATGACGGCAGGGCCAGAAATGGAGGTGACGCCGGCCGGGCCAATCTCCATCACTTGGGCGGCCGCCGGCAGGGCACAGCCGAGCACTATTGTCGCGACAACGAGCGCGAACCGTAGCGGCAGGCCTTCCTGTCCGTCCATGCGCCGACCCCGTGTGGGATTAAGGCCACAGGGTATCGAGGGGGGCAACGGAAGTCGAGTTGAGACGGCAAGCTATTCGCCCCAACTACATGTCTATTTCTGTAAGGTTTCTCGTGGGCGGAGCCTGTCGCGGCGAAGTTCGCGCTGCGAGTGATGTGGCCCGTCCCCCTGCCCAGTACCGAGATTTACGCAGAGGTTGGGGGAAAGTCATACCCCCCAGATCTTAGGGGGTGGGCTTTTGGCGCCTCAGAGCGCGATCAACCCGCGTACCGCCGCTTCCAGTACCGCCTGGGTCGTCGTGCGCACGCCCAGCCTCCGGCGGGCCGCCTGCAGGTGCTCGTTCACGGTGTGCTCGGAGAGGTTGAGGATCTGGCCAATCTCCCAGCTTGATTTGCCGGCGCGAACCCAGTTCAGGCATTCACGCTGGCGCTTGGTTAAAGCCGGGCGGTCGGCAAGCGCTGCTGGCTGAGGCTTATGGACCAGCCCCAACCGCTCGGCCGCGAGATGATAGTACACCGCCAGCATGTGCAGCGCCGCGAGCGTTGAGCGGGTCTCCGGAAGCTTCTGCGAGGCCATCATCGACACCGCCAGCATGGATCCGTCGTGCTGGTGGATCGGCAGATAGAAGCCGTCATGCAATCCGAACTCGCTGGCCTCGTCGTAGATACGGGCCGTGTTTCCCTTCGCCACCTGATCCTGGCGGAATGTCATCCATGTCGTTGGCGCCGCCGTGCCAGAGCCCCATCCAAGAATGCCGTCGGATTTGGCGAGGCCGTTGGCGTCGTAGTGCGCGCGCCACTCCCGTTTGCTGCTGCCTGCGATACGAGCCGCAGAGGGAAGCTTTTCTGCGTCAGTCGCGCGGCAGAGAACGAACGCGTTTATGTCGAAGCGCCGGAGGTAATCCGCCATCGTGGCGTCGAGCTCTTCCACATTCGTGGCGCGATAAGAGGTTTCAGCGAACCCGAGCACTGGATCGCTCACGACCGGATCGGCGAGGAAGGCGGCGGAAGGGGTTATGCGGCCCGACATGTACTAACCGTCTGCGAAATGACGCAGCGGCACGATAGGACATTTCGTCAAAGCCGCCGAGCTAAAATTCGAACGGAAGCACCAGCCAGAATTTCGTTGCACTGCATGGACTTGGCGCGATCTGTGGCGTCATCGCTCGCGGTTTGGGCCCGTGCCTGAGCGGCGCCGGGGATGCGCTGAAGCGGAATCAGGACGCTCCGCGCCTGTGTGCTTCGCTCAGAAAGGCGCGATAATCAGGCGCGGCGATAGCGATCAGGGCTCTTGCGCGCTCTTCGCCAGACAATCCCTTTAGTTCCGCAACGCCGAACTCTGTGACGACAATGTCGGCCAACTCGCCCGATATCGATGGCGTCTTTAGGCTTGGGACGATGCGCGATCCGCCATTCCTGTTGGCAGCCTGTAGCGCGATGATCGACCGGCCGCCCGGTGATGCGGCTGCTGCACGGAGATAATCGGGAGCGCCGCCGACGCTGCTGATGCGCCGGCCTGATCGCCATTCCAGGTTGAGGTTTCCGGCCAGATCGACTTCCAACGCTGAGCCGATCGATACGAAGTTCGGAATCGCCGCAAGTTCTTCATGGCCGTGTGTCTCGAACACGGAACGAAAAACGAAGCCCGACTGAGGCAGCCAGTTGCGGAATGCAGCATCGCCCCACGCGATGCCAGCCACATGCTCTACGCCAGCATCGAGCGCGCCGCTTTCGGCCAGCTGCTGGTACTCCTGCGTGATGATGCCGGAATGAACCCGCAGTCCACGGTGGAGCTTCAGCGCGGATACGACCGCGGCGGGTGTGTCGCCAATGCCGGCCTGGAATGTGGCGCCATCCGGAACGAGGTTGGCGACCAGCTGTGCTATCGCGTCGACCGCAGCCGAGCGCGGCCCATTAGGCGCTGGCGACAGCAGAGGATCGCTGATCGGGATGGTGAGGTCGACCGCATCCGCTGGAATGCTCACGGCTTGCTCCAGCGCCCGTATCTGCTCGTTGACGAAGAGGATCTTCACCTTCGCATTGGGCCAGACCACCGGAGGCATGTCGCAGGAATGTGCGAAGGAGAAGCGGCCCTGTGCATCAGGGAGAGACGTCTGGAAAATGGCTGCGTCGAACTCGGTACGCGACAGCAGTTCGCCTATCTCCGAATAAGGCATCGCCCTCAGTGTGGTTCGGCCCGTCGCAATCGAAGGCTCAAGCGCCAGCGAGGCCATGAACGTTGTCAGCCGCACGTCACCTGGCAGCGATCCGTAGTCGAACGAATTGATTCCGGGGACAAGGCACGACCAGAATTCCACCCCGTGGGCATATCCAGGATTGTCCTTCAGCAAATTGTAGAAGCTGGCGCATTCTCCCGGGCCGCCTTGCAGATAGACGCGCTGGCCCGGTCGAAGACCTCGCAGGACATCGCCAGGAGATCCAGTTCTCACGACAGCCCGGCCGACTTCAGTAGCCGCCGCGCGCGCTCCACAACGGGCTGGTCGATCATCCGGCCGTCGTGCGAGACGACGCCGTCAGTGCGTCCTTCCCATGCGCTGAGAATAGCGCGGGCCTCGGCGACAGCCTGTTCGCTGACGCCGAAAAACTGGTTCAGAACCGCGACCTGATTAGGGTGGATGCACATCGCGCCCGTGAGGCCCATGGCGTGTGACCGCCTGGCTTCCGCCGCGAAGGCATCAAGGTCGGTGAAGTTCGCGATGCCTGTCGCCATGCCAATGCCCATGAGGCCGCGCGCGGACGCTGCATAGGCAACCGTCTGAGCTGCAAGCCCAAGCGAAAGCGGAGCGGGCGGGCGACCAAGCGACAGCGCAAAGTCCTCGCTGCCCAGCGATATGCCGATCAGGCGTGGGGCATCCGCAATCGACGAAATGCGTTCAAGTGCGCGCGGACTTTCGATCACAGCGACAACGTTGATCGTGTATCGCTCCATTCCGGCCTCGTACTCTAGCGCATCGAGCAGGGCTGAGAGTTGGTGAAGTTCCGAAGCCTCTTCTACTTTCGGCATGACGATGGCGCGCAGGCCGTCGACGACCGCAGCTTCCAGATCGTCTTCCAGATAAAGCGGATCATTGTTGACTCGCACGGTCACAACAGCGCCGTTGGAATGCAGCGTTCTCACCGCGTCGCGTGCCTGCGAGCGCGCGGCGGCCTTTGCATCGGGCTGGGTCGAGTCCTCCAGGTCCACTATGATGGCGTCTGCGCCGCGCGTATGTGCCTTGGCCCAGCGCTGCGGCGCCGCAGCCGGCACGAAAAGCATGGACCGCCAGTTCATCATCACGCCACGCCAATCCTGCCCGTCATGGCGACATACCCGTCGCTATCAGCGGCCCACACATCCGCGCCTGACTCTGTATCGACCAGATTCACGGTGAAGGGCGCAAGATCGAACACGGGTCTCTGGGCGCGGAATTCGAAACGCGCAACAAAATCTGTCGGGCGATGCCGCCGGAAATGATCCACTAGCAAGGTTGCCAACAGCGGGCCATGCACGACAAGACCCGGATAGCCTTCTTCCTGCATTGCGTAGTCGCGATCGTAATGGATGCGATGCGCGTTGTAGGTCAGGGCCGAAAAGCGAAACAGCAGCGCTGCTGTCGGCGTGATGCTTCTCGAAATCTGCGCGTCCCGTTTTTCGCCGGGCGGGAGCGAGCCTGCGTTCCCTGTCTTTTCGCGGAATACGATGTCGGCCTCATCGGTCACGCACAATGTTTCGTCTGTGAAGATTTCATGACGCAATGTCAGGAAGGCAAGTCGCCCGGTCCGGCCAACTTTCTCTGTGAAATTGGCGATAGTCGAAACACGCCTGACCTCCGCACCAAACGGGATCGGCGCATGAAACGAAACCCGGCTGCCGGCCGCCATCCGCATTGGCAGGTCTATCGGAGGCACAATGCCTCCCCGCCTGGGGTGTCCGTCAGCGCCGATGTCTGCCTGCGCCGCGCCAGGCAAGAAGCAGAGCAGGTGGCCCATGGGCGGTATAGCTGCCGGTTCTGACGCCCGGTCCAGCAGGGCGGACAGTCTGTCGAATGGCCCGCGCGCCACATGATCGCGAATTGTTTCGCTACGGCCGATCCACTCCGACGAGATAAAAGCGCTCATCAGAAAGACTTCGGCATGCCGAGCACATGCGTCGCCACATGGCTGAGGATCAAGTTCGTCGAGATGGGGGCCACCTGGTAAAGACGCGCTTCGCGGAATTTGCGTTCAATGTCGTATTCCTCGGCAAAGCCGAAGCCGCCGTGCGTCTGGATGCAGACATCGGCGGCGAACCAAGACGCTTCCGACGCTGTCATCTTGGCCATGTTGGCTTCCGATCCGCACGGGTCGCCAGCTTCGAACAGCGCGGCGGCGTGATCGACCATCAGGTTCGCCGCTGTCACCTGCACATGCGCGCGAGCGATCGGGAATTGCACGCCCTGGTTCTCTCCAATCGGGCGGCCAAAGACAGAGCGGTCCTTGGCATAGGCGGCTGCGCGATCAACAAAAAACTTTCCATCACCGATTCATTCCGACGCGATCAGGATGCGCTCGGCATTCATGCCG
>JAUYSA010000324.1 GCA_030696545.1 Hyphomonadaceae bacterium | reverse complement strand
CTTGTGTCCGATGCCGCCTGGTATAATTCTGAAAACTCGTGTGCGGAAATATCGAAGACGGCTTCGGCATCTACTTCGTCGATGACCATGGCGTCGAAACCGGAGCGGATCATCAGGCGCAGCTGATCCCGGAGAACTTGTCCGGTGGCGCGGATTTCGCCTTTGTAGCCATACCGCCGGCGCAGGAGCTGGGCCTGGCTGAAAGCGCGGCCATCCGTGTATTTGGGGAATTGCAGTTCGATCAGGTGAAGCTGATCGAGAAACGGCGTGAGCAGCGCGGGATCATCGCTGGCCGCGAGGCGTACGCCGATCGACTGGTTGCGGGCGAGCAGCTGGTCATGCTCCGACAGGAAACGAGCCAGCGTCACCGAGATGCAGCCGCCGGGCGACAGCTCGTGGCCATCCTCGACGAACGCCCAGACATCGTCGACGATCTTTCCGTCCTTAAGCAGAGGCATAGAGCGCCTCCTTGAACGGCGCCTGGCCGAGGCGATCCATCGTATCGGCCAGCTTCTCGGTCTTCGAGGCGCGCAGTTCCATGTAGCGAGAAATGACGCGCTTCAGCGCGGGCGCGACTTCCTCGTGCCGAAGGCCGGGGCCCTGAATTTCGCCGATGGTGGCTTTCTCGTCCGCGCGGCCGCCGAAGAGGATCTGGTAGAATTCCTCGCCCTTCTTGTCGACGCCGAGAATGCCGATGTGGCCGACATGGTGATGGCCACAGGCATTGATGCAGCCAGAAATGTTGATGTGCAGCGTGCCGACCTCGTCTTCAAAATCCGGATCGGCGAACAGCGCCTGGATTTCGTTGGCGACCGAGATCGAGCGGGCGTTCGAGAGGTTGCAGTAGTCGAGGCCGGGGCAAGCGATCAGGTCCGAACCCAGACCGGCATTCGACGCGTGCATGTCGGCAGCCTTCAGCGCGGCATAGACGGCCGGCACATCATCCAGCTTCACATGCGGCACGACGAGATCCTGCTCGTGCGCGACACGGATATCGTCGAAGCCGTATTTCTCGGCGATGTCGGCGGCCACGCGCATCTGGGCAGATGACGCATCGCCGGGGGCAACGCCCTGCGGCTTCAGCGCGATGTGGACGGCCGTGTAGCCGGGGATCTTGTGAGCGCGCAGATTGTTCTTGGTCCAGCGCGCAAAGTGGCGATCAGCTGCAATCGCGGCGTCGAGTGCGGCCGACTTGGCAGCCAACGTCTCGAACTTCGGCGGAGCGAAGTAAGCCGTAATGCGATCGACTTCCTCTTGAGGCAGGACGACCTTTTCCCACGCGTTCTGGTTCGCGAACTCTTCCTCGACCTGACGGCGGTATTCGGCCTCGCCCAGTTCGTTGACGAGGATCTTGATGCGCGCCTTGTACTTGTTATCGCGACGGCCATGGCGATTGTACACGCGCATGTTGGCTTCGAGATAGCTGAGCAGATCCTGCTTCGAGACCCAGTCGCGGATCGTGAGGCCGATATACGGCGTGCGGCCGAGGCCGCCGCCGACCAGCACTTCGAAGCCGGTTTCGCCAGCTGCGTTCTTCTTCATCAGCAGGCCGATGTCGTGAACCTTCACGGCCGCGCGATCCGGCGTTGCAGCCGTTACGGCGATCTTGAATTTGCGCGGCAGGGACGAAAATTCCGGATGGAAGGTCGACCACTGGCGGATGATCTCGCACCACGGGCGGGGGTCTTCGAGTTCGTCGAACGCGGCGCCGGCGAGATGGTCGGACGTCACGTTGCGGATGCAGTTTCCGGACGTCTGGATGGCGTGCATCTCGACATCAGCGAGATCTTCCAGCGCGTCAGGGATTTCCGCCAGCTTGATCCAGTTGAACTGGATGTTCTGGCGCGTGGTAAAGTGGCCATAACCCTTGTCATACTTGTCCGCGATCATCGCGAGCTGGCGCATCTTCTTCGACGAAAGCTGGCCATACGGAATCGCGATGCGGAACATGTAAGCGTGCAGCTGAAGATAGACGCCGTTCTGCAGGCGCAGAGGCTTGAAGTTCTCTTCCTTCAGCTCACCCTTGAGACGACGCTCCACCTGACCGCGGAATTGCTTCGCGCGCTCCCGGACCAGCGTTTCGTCGAACTCATCATAACGATACATCAGGCGGCTTTCTTGGCGTGTTCAATGCCGAGGTCTGTCTCGACGCGCGCGACCCAGCGCTGCACGGACGGGAATTCGGAAAGATCGAAGCCGCCCTCATGCGCAACGCGCGTGTAGGCGACGAGGCCGATGTCGGCGAGCGTGAGCGACTGGCCGACGAAATAGTCGGAGAAGGTCAGCTGCATTTCCATGACGCCGAGCGCGCGGCGGCCGCGGGCGAGCAACTGCGGATCGAGATCATCGTCCGTCATGCTCATGAACTTCTTCCGGAAGCGGCGGACGGCGATGTAGGGCTCGTGGGAATACTGTTCCCAGAACAGCCAGCTCATCATCTTCGCGCGTTCAAACGGATCGACCGGGATCAGGTCCTGCCCGCGCTGCGTTTCGGCGAGGTACAGCATGATGGCGTTGGACTGCGGCAGGATGCGGCCATCTGGCAGGCGCATCACGGGCACCTGCCCCGACGGGTTCATCTGCATGAAGGCGTCCGAGCGCGTGCCACCCTCGACCACATTGATCTCGACCCAGTCGTGATCGACGTCGAGATAGTCAGCGGTCCACTTGGTCTTGAGGCAGTTGCCTGAGATAGAGTCCCCGTAAAGCGTCAGCTTTGAAATCGGACGATTTGGCATCAGTTGTTCCCCGCCTGCTTGCCGAACATCGGATGGTTCGTAGGTCCCTTCGCGCGGATTGTCTCGCGAATGGTCTCACGGCCAGCCACTTTCCCGTCCGGTGTGACCTGCATGAAATAGGGATCTGTCGCACGCGTCTGATCCTTCGACGCCCAGGCGAGGACTTCGAGTGCGCCTGGACCGCTGAGCACTTCGGCGTCGGCCAAGTCTTCCGACCAGCTCCGATCCTTCGTCAGATACACAACCCGGCCTGAGGCGGAGAGCCAGCCGGTGATGACCTTCGGAATATCCGGGCCAAGCTTGGGACGCTCTGAGCTCATGACAGCATTTCCCAAAGCGAGGAGAGCTTCGGCGCAGCAGCCTTGCCCCCGGCCGGCGCAGTCTGGTTGCGCTGGGCCAGCGCGACGACTTCGCCAATGATGAGCAGGGCCGGCCCGTTGATGCCGGCGGCGTAGATCACGTCGGCCGCATCGCCGAGCGAGCCGAACGCGCTGATCTCGTTCGCGCGCGTGCCGTTCTCGATGACAGCAATCGGCGTTGCGGGGTCACGACCGGCTGCAACGAGGCGCGCAGCGATTGTGCCGGCTGTGCCGACGCCCATGAATACCACAACAGTCTGGTTCGGACGGGCGAGCGCGTGCCAGTCCAGATCAGGTTCCTGACCCAGCGCCGCATGTCCGGTCACGAATGTGACGGCCTGCGCCATGTCGCGATGCGTCAGCGGGATCTGTGCGGCGGCGGCGCAACCGAGCGCCGACGAAATACCGGGAACAATCTCGACCTCGATCGCGGCTGCACGGAGCGCTTCCAGCTCCTCGCCACCGCGGCCGAAGATGAAAGGATCGCCGCCCTTGAGGCGAACCACGCGACGCCCGGCGTTTGCCGCATCGATCATGCGGCGATGGATTTCGCCCTGCGGAACGGAATGCTCGCCTTTGGACTTGCCGACATAGACGATCTCGGCGGCGGCGGAGATCAGCTCGATCACACCCTTGCCGACCAGCCGATCAACGAAAACGACGTCCGCCAGCCCGATCAAACGCACCGCGCGAATCGTCAGCAGGTCCGGATCGCCCGGTCCCGCACCGACGAGTGCTACATGCCCCGAAGGAGCTTTCTTTGTTGCCGCGGACACGCCGTCCATGCCTTGGCCCTTTAGTTTTTCTTACGCATACGCATATAACACGGGCGGTGCTGGGCGACGAGCCAAGCGCCAATCCGTTAGTCGTCCTCACCCCGGCAAATGGCCGGAAGGGACGGCATAAGCAATGAACCATTCCTAAGCCGCTCGATTAGCCATCCTTACCCGCCTGAAATAAAGAGAAAACCTGTAGCAAATGGCCCAGGAAGATCGCCTTCCCGCTCTCAACGCCCTGCGCGCCTTCGAGGCTGCAGCACGCCATCTGTCGTTCACGCGGGCGGCCGAGGAGCTGAACGTAACCCCCGGCGCCATCTCGCAGCAGATTCGCCAGCTTGAAGAGTTCGCCGGCGCCCCCCTGTTCCGCCGCACCGGGCGTCAGGTTTTACTCACAGATGCCGGACAGGCCGCCCTGCCCCTGCTGACATCAGCCTTCGAGATGATGTCCGAGGCCGTCCACCACATGCGCGCACCCGCCCGGCGCGACAGGCTGATGATCTCGTCCGCGCCGTCCTTCGCCGCCAAATGGCTGGCGCCGCGGCTGGAGAAATTCCAGGAGCTGAACCCGGAAGCGGAAGTCTGGGTGTCGGCCGACATCGCAATGACCGACTTCAATTCGTCGGACATTGATCTCGCCATTCGACACGGCAAGGGCATTTATGAAGGCCTGCGTTCCGACAAGATCATGTCGGAATCCGTGCTGCCCGTCTGCTCGCCCGATCTGATGGCCGGGCCGCACCCGCTGCGTGGGCCGGCCGATCTCAGCCATCACGTCCTCCTGCATGACGAGAGCCCAGAGAACGACCCTTCGCGGCCAGACTGGAATGCATGGCTCAAGGCGCGTGGCGTGACGACCGTAGATGGCAATCGCGGCCCCCGCTTCACGCAGTCGTCGCTGGTGGTCGAAGCAGCTGCCGCCGGGCGCGGCGTTGCGCTAGCCAAGTTCGCGATCGCGTCCGGCGACCTCGAACGCGGCCGCCTGATCGCGCCGTTTGCGGACGGCGCCAGCGACATCGATTTCGCCTACTGGATCGTCTATCCGAAATGGCGCACGCCCTCGAAGCTCGCCCGCACCTTCATGGCATGGTTGAAATCGGAAGCGCAGGCCGGCGAAGTCATAGGGGTGTAGGTGCATCAGCAGAAGCCTTTCCGGGGCTTTGGCTTCGGCATCGCAAAGCGCCTGCGCGGAACCCGGATCGACGAAGCCGATATGGTCATCCGAGAATGCAGGAAGCTGATCAATGGCGGCGTGTTCTACGACGTTGGCGCCAATGTCGGCGAGGTTTCCGAAGCGCTTCTGCCGCTGGCTAGCCGCGTCATAGCGATCGAGCCGGAGCCGGAGTCTTTCGCCACGCTCTCTCATAGGCTTGGCTAGCGCGCAGTATGCATCAGGGCGCTGATCGGCCCCGATGGCGCACCGCGAACATTCCTAACCAACACGGTTGCCAGTAAAAGCTCCACATCGGTCACTCCGGGCGATGAACCGCAGGGGCATGACTATCTCAAGCGCACCACGATGAATTCGATCAGCCTCGATTCCATCGCCGCCCAGCACGGGATGCCCACGCTGGTGAAGATCGATGTCGAAGGATTCGAGATGGCTGTGTTGCAATCCGCTCCTGCCGTTCTCGCCACTCGCCCCACGGTGGTGATGGAGTTCAACACGCTTTGCCTCTCCAACTTCGGCCGCGTGAACCCGCGCGACGCCATCGACACGATCATGCGCATTTTCCCGAAGGTCGAGGTGATCACGCAGGAGGGCCGCAAGCCGCTGACCGATCCCTATGTCTTTCTGTCTGAGAACATTCTGGAGCATGGTTCGGTCGACAACATCGTCTGTTCGTGGGGGTAGTCATGATGCGTGGAGTTCCGGTCGCCGCGAATGTCGAGTCGTGGCTGGCGCGGTTGGATCCGGTCCGCCGGGCGGCGCTGGATAAATTGCGGGCGCAGATCCTAGCTGCCGCGCCCGGCGCTGAGGAAACCATCAGCTACGGCCAGCCGACCTTCAAGCTTCACGGCCATCTCGTGGCCTATGGCGCCTTCAAGAACCATCTCAGCTTCTTCCCGATGAGCTCAACCCTGATCGCGACCATTCCCGAGGCTGCGGCGCTGGCCACGTCGTCGGGCACGATGCACTTCCAGCCGGACAAGCCTATCCCGGCCGCGCTTGTGAAAAAGCTGGTGAAGGCCCGCCTCGCCCAGAACCTCGAGATTGCTGATGAGCGCGCGCATCGCGCCGCAGTGAAGAAAGCAGCCGCGAAAAGGCCGAGGGCGAAGAAATAGCTAGAGCTGCAGCAGCGCCAGCGGCGCAAGGCCGATCAACGCAGCGCTGAGCATGTTGGTCAGCGTTCCCGCGAGCAGGCTTTTGAGGCCCAGATCGGCGAAATCGTCGCGCCGCTCGGGGCAGATCGAGCTCAGGCCGCCGATCATGATGGCGACTGATGCGAAGTTCGCAAAGCCGCACAGCGCATAGATCATCATGAGCCGTGTGCGCGGCTCGATCGCGTCGGACGCCAGCCGCGACATGTCGAGATAAGCGATCAGCTCGTTGAGGGCGGTCTTCGTGCCCATCAGTTCGCCCGCTGGCAGGGCGTCATGCCAGGGGATGCCCAGCATCCACATGAAGGGCGAGAATATCCAGCCGAACACGCGGCCGATCGTCAGCTCCGACCCGCCGATCTCGGGCAGCGCGGCTGCGAGGATGATGTTGACCAGCGCAACGAACGCAACGGCCGCCAGCAACATCGCCACGACGGCTATGAGCATGTTGACGCCATCCTGCACGCCGCGCGCGAAGGCATCCATCGACGAGCGATAGAGTTTTGGCGCTCGCTCCATCGCGGCCGCGCCCTGCTCCGCCCCGGCAGGCATCATCACGCGGGCGATGGCGATCGAGCCTGGAGCCGCCATGAATGACGCCACCAGGATATGCCCGGCTGCATCGGGAGATGTGCCGCCCAGGAATGAGGCATAAAGAGCCATCACCGTGCCTGCGATGGTCGCCATGCCGGTGGTCATGATCACGAACAGGTCCGCGCGCGACATCTGGGCGAGGTAGGGCCGCACGACCAGCGGCGCCTCCACCATGCCGAGGAAGATGTTGGCGCCAGTGGCGAGACCGAGGGCGCCGCCTATGCCCATCGTCTTGCGCAACAGGAAGCCCAGCCCCCTGCACGCCCATTCCAGCACACCCCAACGCCACAACAGGGCTGACAGCGCCGACACCACAATGATCAGCGGCAGCACGCCAAAGGCCAGAACAGTGCTGTTTTCGGGCGCGGTGAGCGCATAGGGCGTCGCGCCGCCCGCCAAATAGCCGAACACGAAACGCGAACCCTCCAGCGTCGCGGCCTGCAACCCGTCAATCCCCGCCGAAACGCCGGCCAGCAGGGCGCGCAGCGGCGGCAGCGCAAACATCGATACCGCCAGCACGATTTCAAGTCCCAGCGCGACGGCAACGATGCGCCATGGAAACTTCGCGCGATTATCCGACAACGCCCAGGCGATGGCGAACACGAACGCGACGCCGCCAAGGCTGCGTAGATTGTCGATCGAAAAGCCCATGCCCGCCCTTGCCGACGCTGACTTGCCCCGCACACCTCTTGGCCCATTACCGCTCGCGGCGACAGCCCTCGCGCATTCCGGGGCGCGCCAACGCCATCCTGCACGCAAGCTGACCGCCTGGGGCGTTGAGCGCCCTGCGGTTGCGCACCCCGTTGCAAAATGTCGCCAGTCGTGGTCGCCAGAGGGGATGAAGGGCTCTCTCAGCATCGATCCGGACTTTGGCGTGTTCCGCGAGGACAGGCTGGACGATCTCGACGATTTTTTCCGCGCGCACGGCTTCGCCATTCTGCGCGGCCTGTATGAACCTGCGGACCTTTCAGCGATGCTGGCCGAATGCGCTGAAGCGCAAACGCGCGTGGCCAATGGCGAGCTGGCGGAGAAGCACGGCAACTCCATCCTGACCGACGATGCGGTTGGTACGCGGTTCGCCAACTATGTGCAGTACATCACGCAGATTGCACCACGAACGCGCGCGGCGGTGCTGCATCCGGCGATCACATCGCTGATGGAGCGCTGGATACCGGGCGGGCACTTACGCGAGCATTCGCGCTTTGGTGTGGTCTATCAGGACGCGCGATCGGATGTGGCGTCGGGGTACAAGCGTATCGGCTGGCACAGCGACTGGCAGAGCGGGCCGCAGCTGGATGTGTGGCCCAGCGCCGCCTTCACGATCCACATCGACGGGACCAGCCCCGCAAACGGCTTCCTGCGCGTTGTTCCGGGCAGCCATCGCTGGGCGACGCCTGCGCCCTTCCGCAATGCGAACAACATCGCCCTGCCCGAAGGCTCGCGCGCCAGCGGCGGACATACGACGGCCGAGCCGCCCTTTGCGATGCCGCTTGGGTTCGAGAAAGTGCCCGGCGAGGTTGCGATCTATTGCGACGATGGCGACGTGCTGTTTCACGACGCCTATCTGTGGCACTCGGCCGCTTCCGCCACTGACGCCAGCGCCATTCGCCGGCACATTCGCGGCGCGTGGTTCTCGGGTGAGCCGGACAAGGTCGAGGGTGATTACCTGGAAGACTTCGTGAAGAACGCTGCCCGCTGAATGTGAAAAACGCGGCCCGCTGAGCGAGCCGCGTTTCCAGTTACATCAACAGAGCCTGACCTAGAGGCCGGCCTTGAACGTCGCCAGCAGGCGGCTCCAGGCGCGATCGGCTTCAGCCTGGTTGAACACCTGGCTGTCGGGCGGGCACCAGCCATGGTCAGCGGCATAGACTTCGACTTCCGCCGGAATTTTCTGCGCGTCGAAGGCGGCTTTCACTTTTTCCTTCACCGTCGTGTCCTGCTTGTCGTCGTTCTGCGCGACGGCGATCAGCACGGCCTTCGCCTTCATCTGCGGCACTAGCAGGGTCGGGCTGGTCGGCGCAGCTGTCGCCAGACCGCCGCCGTGGAACGAGCCGCCGGCTGTGACGCGGTTCGGCACGAACGCCATCGTGCGCATCACCAGCGGACCGCCCATGCAGTAGCCGGTCGTGCCGATACCCTTGGAGGTGTCGACTTCCTTCTGCTTGTCGAGCCAGGCGACAGCAGCGACGGCGTCCTTCCGCGTGTTCTCGGGATCGCCGACCGTCGGGCCCATGAGGGCGACGAGGCGCTGGCGCACCGGCGGATCGGAGAACTTCTCGGTCGTCGCGTCGAACACCTGACCCTTGGCCAGACGATAGAACGGGTTCACCGTGAGCACGGCGTAGCCCGACTCCGCGAGGCGCTTGCCCATCAGGCGGAAAGCGGGGCGCAGGCCCATGATATCCGGCCACACCAGAACAGCCGGGTGCTTGCCCGACGACGGAGCTGCGTAGTGCGCGTCGATCACGCCATCCGGCGTGGTGATCTGGACTTCACGCTCCACGATCGTGGCGGGATTTTCCGGGCTGGTCGTGCAGGCGGCGAGCGCCGCCATCGACATCACGCCAAAGCCGCGCCGCGAGAGCCGGCCAGCGTCGAAACCTTCTTCATTGTCGTGTTCGGTATGCTCGTCACACATGGTCGTCTCTCCCTGTCGTGCTGCGCTGGCTGTTGTCCCCGCCGAGCTGTGGGCAATCTATACGGGCTTTAGGCGCGCTAGCAAATCGCGACGCCGTGACGGGGAACCCCTGTCGGTGTGAGGGGCGGCCATAACCGCTTTTGGAGATGCTGACGGTTGGGATTGCTTTCGTTCTGTCCATCGCACGTTCCGTGTCTCGGCTTTTAGCGACGAATGGCGCTTGCTGGCGAGAGCCCCCTCCGTCTCGCGGCTTCGCCGCGATCCACCTCCCCCGCCTTCGGCGGTGGAGGACTTCCCCTCGGTCTTGTCCTCCACCTGCGTAGCAGGGGGAGGTGGATCGCTGACGTAGTCAGCGAGACGGAGGGGGATGGTGCGGCAGACGTGATCTCTCATTCGCACGGGCGCGCTCGCCCTACGGGATGCTGTAGCTCCGCCCTCAAAGGAGGGCCGGGGACGCGGGATGGCCCCGCGTGGTTTGGGCATCCGCTCGGTTGAGCGGCTACCGGCAGTAAAAGGAAAACGCAACATCCCGCGCCCCCGCGATCGTTATCCGCCAGCTGTTTCACGGAGGTATTTCACCTCTTGGACCCCAGGCCGGCGACGGAAAGGCTGGGGTGTTCTCACCCAGTCCCTGTGACGGCGTGGGCCGGAGCACCTCGCCGATTACTCCGTGCGTTGGCTGTACAAACAGCATTCCGCCGGACCAGACCGCTCGATCGCATCGCCTCCGCGCCGTTGAACATCGCGACTGCCCTCCATGCGGAGGCGACATGCGCATTATCACTCAGGTTGGTTGGGGTGGGGATGGAGGATTCTCTATCCCCCAGCTGGCGCGGGTTAGTGGGTTGATGTGTCGAGGTTTGTGCGTTTTGGATTCCGCGGAAGTGTGTTCGGTCTATGCCACCATCTCAGCTCTCTCCACCGCGTCCCCCGCGAAGGCGGGGGTCCAGTGCTGACGGTTAGGCTTCTTCTTGCTCAGTGAGTCTGGATCCCCGCCTTCGCGGGGAACGCGGACCAAGGGTCCGCTTCCAGAAGGCCCGCTTCCAG
>JAUYSA010000174.1 GCA_030696545.1 Hyphomonadaceae bacterium | reverse complement strand
TCGACCTCCTGACGGAGAATGGCGAGATCAAGTACACGGCTCGCACCGAGTCCAAGGAGTCGATCCAACTCGACACCTACGCGCGTGGCGTGAACTACACGATGCGCGCGATCATCAACGATGACCTCGGCGCCCTGACTGACGCCACCTCGCAATTCGGCCAGAAGGCCGCCGCGAAGGATGCGGAAGTCGTGATGGCCGTTCTCAATGCGAACGCAGGCGCGGGGCCGACGATGGATGACGGGAACGCACTCTTCAGTGTGGCCCACGACAACCTCGACACGGCTATCTCGCTGATCGCCGAGTATGACGTGAGTCAGGCGCGACTCGCGATGCGGAGCATTGTCGGCCTCGACGGCCAGACCATGCTGAACATCGTGCCGAAGTACATGGTGGTCAGCAAGGAACTGGAGACGACGGCAGAGAAGTTCCTCGCCACGGTCAACGCCACGACTACTTCGGACGTGAACCCGTTCGCGGGCAAGCTCTCCCTGATAGTCGAGCCCCGTCTGCCTGCCTACGAGTGGCAAATGTGGGCAGACCCGGCTCTTGCTCCGGTGCTGGCGCTTGCGCGTCTGGCCGGTCGCGAGGCTCCCCAGATCGAGCAGCAGCAGGCCTGGACGACCTGGGGCGTGAGCTTCCG
The DNA here is from genome assembly GCA_030696545.1 of Hyphomonadaceae bacterium. Taxonomy (GTDB): domain Bacteria; phylum Pseudomonadota; class Alphaproteobacteria; order Caulobacterales; family Hyphomonadaceae; genus UBA7672. The sequence continues at coordinate 8,247 of JAUYSA010000174.1, read as the reverse complement.
CTGCATCCATCACGTCGGCGCCGCCGCCGTGGGCTGGAGGGGAGTCTACAAGTTCACGAACGGCGAAGACTCCAACTCGGAAGTCTAAGCCGATGTCCGCTCTCACCTTGACCGAACTCGAATCCCTGCGGGCCGCTCTCGTAAGAGCGCGGCTCAATGGGGTGCGCGAGATCACTGACCAGAACGGCGAGTCCGTCACTTACAAGTCGGATCGCGAAATGGCCGGTGCGCTCGCATCGGTCGAGTCCGAGATCGCGCGGCTGCAATCCACCACCATCAAGCAGGTGCGGTTCCGCACCACCAAAGGAGAATGACTATGGCTACCAATTGTATCCAGCCGGGCCACGTTGTCACTGTGACGGCGACGGCTGCGGCGACCGCAGGCAAGGGCCACCTCGAAGGCCAGCTTTTCGGAATCGCAGCCGCTGCGGCGGAGATCGGCGAGTCCGTTGACCTGCACATGGAAGGCGTCTGGAACCTCGACAAGGCGAGCGGCGATGTCGTGACCCTCGGGGCGCCGATCTACTATGACACCGTGGCAGGCGTCGCCCACACGCACGCCGACTCCGACTCGAACTCGGCAGGCGCTTCGACCGTTGGCCCTATCGGGGTTGCGGTCGCGGCGGCCGGCGCTGGCGTCACCAAGGTTGCGGTGCGTCTGGGCCACGTCCCGACTCTGGTCTGATCGCCATGACGTTCAAGCGTGGTTCTTTCGTGAGCTACGGGGGCAGGGCGGCAGAGGTGCAGGGCGTGCAGCCCTTCACCCTGCCGTCCGGCCATACCGTTGATTGCCTCGTGCTGGTCCACACTGGCCAGCCCAGAGGCCTTGTGCGCGTTCCCTTGGACCGTGTGGCCGACACCGTGCGGCCTATCAGCAAGGCAGAGGCGGAGCACATGGACGCGAACGTCGTCGGCGCCGTGACCCGCTCTCAGAACGCCATGCAGCGCGCACGCGCGGCGGCTGCGGCGAAGGCCGCCGACTATGGCCGAATGGGCGCTCTCGCGAAGGCTCGCAATCAGGCCGCCTGAAGAAAGAAACGGCGCCCAGACCGGAAACCGGCGGGCGCCGAAGAGGGACAACATCAACACCGCTTCCCGGCAAAGGAAAAACAGATGTCACTCGAAATCAACAGGCCAGACGCTCCCCGAGCGCAAGGCCCCAAGTCAGAAAAAACAGCACCTAGCCCCGCGCAACCCGGCAGTCAGGAATATCTCGACCGCCTCCGCATGTTCTCTTCCCTCGCCCGAAAGCACCGGGAAGCCGAGCGCGACCGGCGGTCTGAATCGCAATGGCGCAAGCGTAGCTGCGCTCTCATGCTGGGCTTGTTCAAGGAAAGCGAACCGGACCCGGAGTCCGGGCGGCACTACACGGACGAGGCGGCGCTGGATGCCTTCGCACCGCACGGCAGCGAGCTAATCGAGGATCGGTACTTCACTGCCGAAATGGAAGAGCGCGAGCGCGACGCCTGGTCGCTTGTGATGTCTGCCCGGCAGAAGGATGACGCCGCAGCCCACGAAGCGCACCGCACCTACCTCCGGTTCGTGGAGGCAATGGATAAGGCCGCGTTGGCCTACCTCCGCACAAAGGCCCTGACGGGTGGCGACACTCGGAGTCGTTTCGCGCCATTCAAGGGCATGTCAGGGCCGCCTAGGCTGAAGGGCGCCTTGCGTGTGCGGAGGCTCGCACAATGACAAAGCGGACTCGCGACGCACTCCGTTACACTGAGGCCGGCGCCTATGACGACGACGCGCCTACCTTCGATTTCATACCCGGACTCCTGCACGACGGGACCGTGGCGTTCGTCTATGGCCCGCCCGGATCGGGGAAGACGTTCTTCATCCTGCACCTGCTTTGCAGCACCGCGTTGGGCCGCCCCGTGTTTGGCGTGACGCCAGAGAAGCGGCGCGGCCTCTACATCGGTCTGGAGGGCGATGCCGGGATCAAGTCGCGCATCGCTGCATGGTGTGACCAGAACGGGGTGGACGAGAACCCAATCGTCTATGCGCGCGGGCCTTTCAACCTGGCCGACGAAAGCGGGCAAGATGTCGGCGACCTGATCGACTACATGAAAAAGCACTGCATTCAGTTTGTGGTGCTGGATACGTTCGCCATGGCAACGGCTGGCCTGGACGAAGTGTCAGGCGCCCACATGACCTTCGCCATGAATCAGCTGCACCGGATCAAGACGGAGACCGGCGCCTGCGTGGTTGCCATTGCCCACACCGGCAAGAATGAGAAAGCGGGCATACGGGGCCATAGCTCGCTGCTGGGCAACGCGGACACCACGATAGAGCTTCAGGTTCACGCCAAGGATGCTTCCGCTCCGGAAGACGTCCCGGTGACTAACGAGACGCCGCGCTCTGCGACCGTGAAGAAGCAGCGCGACGGCAGGACGGGGAAGAAACTCTACTTCGGCCTGATCGACCGAGCGACGCCTTTCCGCAATGCGAGAGGCGAGACCGTCACGAGTCTGGCCGTGAACGAGAACGAACGCTTCACGGACCTTGGGGCGGAGCAGGAGAGCGCACGCTTGCCCGCCGGGGTCGATGCGCTCGCACTGGAGACGCTGGAGGCAATGAGGCGGCGCAACCGGCGCCTAGAGTTGCCGATCACCCGCGACGATCTCAGAGACGCACTGAAGCGCGAAGGCTGGAAGCGGAACAGCAAGTCTGAGGATGCATGGGAACGTGGGGCCCGGCGACTTATCGCGAGCCTCACGCAAGCGGGCTTGTGGGAGGAGTCATTCCAATGACCGCTGCCCATTCATCCGGACAAACGGACAAGCGGACAATGTCCGGCGTGTCCGCAGTGTCCGCCCAGCGTGTTCGCTTGCGCGCAGCCATAGGCGCAGCGAAGCGGACAAACGGACAAATCTCTAGGGGGTTTGTCCGGATGTCCGCGTGCAATGCACTGGTAGGTTCTAGGTCGAGGGCGGGCGTCGGCGGTCCGCTGAGCCCCGGCTTTCGCCGCTTCAAACCGGAATCACTTTTCAAAAAGTGGAATCTCGGAATCGGCTTTCGCGTTTTCAGCGAAGCGATCTGACTTGTGGAGTAAGTGAAATGGCGAAGCGTTCTCTGGATGATATTCTTGGCGAGCCGACTCCGGCAAAGCGTGGCCGTCGTCCCGGTGAAGGTGGACGCGCACCGACGCCGACACGCGACCGGCTAAACGCAGCGCAGGCGCAACTGGCGGAGACGCGCGCCGCGAAACTTCGTGGTGAGCTTCTGGACGCTGGCGAGGTGGAAGCCCGCTGGACCTCTGCCGTGCTGGACGTGCGCGCGGCGATCCTCGCTGTGCCGTCCCGCTTCGGCGCTCGCTTCGGGCTACCGGCGACCCAGCTAGCGGCTCTGGATGCCGATCTGAGGGACGCGCTAGCCGGTCTGGCAGCGGGGGAGGGCGGTCATGCTCGCTGATCCTGTAGAGGCCGCCCTGCGGCGCGTGTTCGCGAACTTCCGCCCCCCGCCGAAGCTGGACCTCGCAACGTGGATGGAAACGCACATGCGGCTTCCGGCTGGCGCGTCCGCCATGCCCGGCAGAGTGAGGCTTCACCCGTGGCAGCGGGGGATTGCCGACGCCATGTCCGATCCGAACATTGAGCGCGTCACGGTCCAGAAGTCGGCGCGCGTGGGGTACTCGACCCTGCTGATCGGGCTGATCGGCTCGCTGGTCGATAACGAGCCGGCGCCGGTGCTTTGCGTGCTGCCCACCGAGTCCGACGCGCGCTCGTTCGTCGTGGATCAGGTGGAACCCGTATTCGAAGCTACGCCGCAACTTCGCGGCAAGCTGGGCGCTGAGGCCGACGAGTCCGGACGGAATACCTTGCTGCATCGCCGCTACCCCGGCGGGAGCCTCAAGGTTGTGGCCGCCAAGTCGCCGCGCAACCTGCGGGCCCATACCGCCCGCGTGCTGATCGTGGACGAGGCGGCGGCCATGGAAGCGGGAAGCGAGGGCGACCCGATCTCGCTCGCCATCCGCCGCACGATGACGTTTGCGAACCGCAAGATTGTGATCGGGTCGACTCCGGTGTTCGAGGAAGGCGACCCCGTGATCCGGGGATATGCGGAATCCGATCAACGAGTCTTCGAGGTAGTCCCGCCATGCTGCGAGACGCCGACGGAGATCATGTGGAAGCATATCGAGTGGCCGGAGGGGGAGCCGGACCTGGCCGCCTTCCGCTGTCCGCACTGCGACGCGCTCACACATGAAAAACACAAGGTCGAGATGGTCGCGCGGGGGGCGTGGCGGATCACGCGGCCAGAGGTGAAGGGCCACGCGGGCTTCCGGCTCAATAGCCTCTGCTCGACTCTGCCGAATGCGTCATGGGGCAAGCTGGCCGCCGAGTTCATCGCGGCGAAGAAAAGTCCGGACACGCTTCAGACCTTTGTGAACACCATTCTAGGGGAGGGCTGGCGCGAGGCATCGGAGACACTGGACGAGGCCGACCTCTTGGCCCGCGCCGAAGAGTTCGGCTTGCAGGCTATCCCCGAGCCCGTGCGCGTCATCACGGCCGGGGTAGACGTGCAGCGCGACCGTATCGAGATCACCTTCCTCGGCTTCAGCGATGCCGAGTCCTTCGTGCTGGGCCATAGCGTGGTCTGGGGCGATCCGAAGGAAAGCACCACCTGGGCCGAGGTGGATGACGCGCTGAAGACCACATGGCGCCACCCACTGGGCCGCACGCTGGGCGTGGATGCGGCAGCCGTGGACGCGGGCGACGGCGAGACCATGGACTCGGTGCAGGCGTTCTGCTCCCCGCGCTTCAATAGGCGCGTGGTCGCGATCAAGGGGGCATCCGGCAACCGGCCAGCCATAGAGGCCAGCCACTCGAAGGGCTCGAAGCTCTTCATTGTCGGAGTCGACGGGATCAAGGCCAGCCTGCTCACGCGGCTCGCGCGGGGCCGGTCGATCCGATTCAGCAACACGCTTTCCGCTGAATGGTTTGAGCAACTGACATCGGAGCGGCGAGTCCTTCGCTATTCGCGCGGCCAGCCCGTGCGGCTCTACGAACGCATCATGGGCCGCCGTGCGGAGGCGCTCGATTGCGTCGTCTATGCGCTGGCCGTCCGCAACCTGGTCAAGGTCGATCTGGAGCGGCGCGGCAATGAGCTTCGCGGCGTAGCGGAGGCGCCGAGGATTCCGAACGTGGTCCGGTCTCAGTGGATGGAAAGGGGCAGGCGATGACCGAAGAAGAGAAGCTGGCAGAGCGTCGCCGGAAGAAGACTGAAGCCCAGCGCCGCTGGGTTGAGCGAAACCCCGACTATCTGCGGCAGTATCGCGAAGCGAACCCCGACAAGGTGAAGGCTTCGCGCGGCAAGCACTACGCCGCGCACCGGGACGCGGAGGCCGAGCGGCAGGCGGCCTATCGCGAGGCCAATTCGGAGAAGGTGACAGAGAGCCGGAAGGACTGGCGCCGTCGGAATCGGACCCACATCGCGGCCTACAACGAGCTTTACGCCAAGCGTGGGAGGAACGGTTACAGGACGCCGCCGGAGGCCGCCGATGCTGACTGACAGCGATCTGGAGTGGATCAGGAAGCGGGAGCGCCGACTCCGGAGGCCGCCAAAGCCGCAAGAGTCGGAAGCGGACAGGGCCGCGCGTCTGGAGGCGCGGCGGAAACGCGAGGCCGACTCGCACCGGAAGCAGCAAGCCCGTTGGGCAAAGAAGAATGCGGAGAAGGTGAAGACGTACCAGAAGGCATGGCGAGACAAGAATCCTGCCTACCAAACGGAGGTGAGCCGCGACCGCTACGCGGCTGACCCGGAGTCATTCAAGGCGCGGAGCCGAGCTTACTACGCGGCCAATCGGGATAGGATCAACGCTAAACGCCGCAAGGATTCCCGATAGACCCCACGGGCTTTGTCCACTATTCGTTCTCGTCCAGAATCACCATAGGGTCGGGGCGATGGCGAAGAAATCCAACGTAATTCAGCTTTTCACGGCGGAGACTCTGCCGCGCGCCGATAACTCTTCGGAGGCGCTGAAGATTTATCAGGCCGCGAATGCCCACTACCGGCAGACCGCATGGCCGGCGCCGTTCGATCAGACCCAGCATCAACTACGCTTGGGAGACGCGCGCGACCTTAGCTGGATACCAGACGGGTCAGTCCACCTTGTTGTCACGTCGCCCCCGTATTGGACCCTGAAGAAGTATGAGGGTGCCGACTCCCAGCTTGGCGACGTGAAGAACTACGAAGAGTTCCTGACGGAGCTAGATAAGGTCTGGGCCGAATGCGCTCGCGTGCTGGCCCCCGGTGGCCGCGTGTGTTGCGTGGTCGGAGACGTTTGCCTGCCCCGCAAAGCAAATGGCCGTCACTACGTCATGCCGTTGCACTCTGACATCCAAGTTCGCGCAAGATCGCTGGGCCTAGACGTTCTCACGCCGATCCTCTGGCACAAGATCGCAAACGGCGTGACTGAAGCAAAGGGAAACGGAGCGGGCTTCTATGGCAAGCCCTATCAGCCCGGTGCGGTAGTAAAGAACGACGTTGAATACATCCTATTCTTGCGGAAGGGCGGCGAATACAGGCGCGTTAGTCCGATGGCGAAGGCCCTTTCCATGCTGACCAAGCAGGAAATGCAGGCTTGGTGGCGGTCGATCTGGACGGACGTTAGGGGCGCATCAACCAAATCTGGGCATCCAGCACCTTACCCAGTGGTTATCGCAGACCGTCTAATTCGCATGTTCTCGTTTGCTGGAGATACAGTGCTGGACCCGTTCGCGGGAACCGGCAGTACGGCGGTCGCAGCCATTCAGGCGGGCCGCAACTCTATCTCGTGCGAGATCGAACCGAAATACTTGGCGATGGCCAAGGCCGCTATTGAACGCGAAGCGTCCAAGCTGCGGATGACGGGTGCTCTGCGTGTCGAACTGGTTGACGACCAATCAGGGAAGACGCGCCGGAAACGCGCGTCTGGGGGCAAGTGACCTACAGGCTGCTAGACAAGTTCCAAGACCTCTTCGACGGAAAGATATATCGGCACCGCGCCTCGACGAATGGCGATTGGGTCGCGGTCGAACTTTTCGAAGACCTTCGCACCTTGGCGCGCTCGACAAAATACGTCGCGAATGTCGATAGCGCGCGTTCCGTGGTGAACCTCGGCAACGTGCGCGTGGGCATTAAGGAGCGCCGAGGCGACGGAGCATTCGGCGAGATTGTGCCGAACATCAAACCCGTTCCTGGCCTTGGCTATGTGGTCAAGCGGGCGCCGATTGCGACTCTGGAAATCGGGATCGAGGTGAAGATTTTCTCGAAGGCCATGAACAAGCAAATGGATCGAGTCGAGGGGGACTTGGAAAAGCAGGCGCGGCTATTCAAGTCGCGAGGTTCTGACGCGATCCGAGTTGCAATCGTGGGCGTAAACCGAGCCGCGTACACCGTCGGATATGAGGGTGATCGCGAGTTTCCGACGACCGGGAAGGCAGGCTTCCTTCACCCTATTCAGGAGGCTGAGGCGACGGAGAAGCACGTCCGCGCCGTGATTGAGCCCCTATATGATGAAGTCTTGTTCCTGCGCTACAAGGCGACCAATGACGCGCCGTATCCTTTCGCGTGGGAGGACAAGAAAGACACCGAAATGAGATACGGCGCTCTACTGGCGCGCGTCAGCCAGCAATATCAAAAACGCTTCTAGCCAAAGAAGCGCCGATCCTGATGTTCCTTCCGGATCGCGGCGGCCTGCTCGTCCAGAAAGTCGGCGTAGAACTGCATGAGCTTCAGACGCTCCGCCATGTGCGCGGCGCGATTGTAAGCCCTACGCACGGCGTTGGGTTCCTTGTGGCCTAGCGCCCGTTCGATCACGTCACCGTCGAAGTAGGAATGCTCGTTCAACAGGGTGGAGGCCATCGCGCGGAAACCGTGCGCGCAATGCTCTTCGGCGCTGAAACCGAGAGTCCGAAGCGCCATGTTGATCGTGTTCTCTGATAGCGGGCGCCCGTCGCGGACTCCGGGGAAGCATCGCCCGTCGCCGCTTCTACCTGTCAGGCGCCAGAGCAACTGGAACTGGCGGAAGGCTTGATCGGACAACGGGACGCGATGCTCCCTGCGGACCTTCACCCTCTCAGGCGGGATGATCCAGAGGCGAGTCCGGAAGTTGATTTCCGACCATGACGCCAGACGGAGTTCCGACGGGCGAACGAAAGTGTAGGCGGATAGCATCAGCGCAGCGCGCACGACCGGCGACGGGTAGCCTTCCATCGCGATCATGAGGCGACCGGCTTCCTCTGGCGTCGTGACGGCCGCACGGCT
>JAUYSA010000225.1 GCA_030696545.1 Hyphomonadaceae bacterium | reverse complement strand
CGAAATCATCGACGGCATCCGCGCCGCCGCGAAGCCCGGCTTCCAGCTTGGCCTGCGCCTATCGCCCGAACGCTTCGGCCTCAAGCTCGCCGAGATCCGCGATGTCGCCGCCGAAATCCTTCGCGCGCAGAAAATCGACTTCCTCGACATGTCCCTGTGGGACTTCGCCAAGGAGCCCAACGAAGAAGAGTTCAAGGGCCGCACGCTGATGAGCGTCTTCACCGAACTCCCGCGCGGTCAGACCCGCCTCGGCGCCGCCGGCAAGGTGATGACCGGCCCGCAGGCCCAGTCCGTTCTCGACGCCGGTTGCGACTTCGTCGTCATCGGCCGCGCCGCCATCCTGCGGCATGACTTCGTCGAGCGTGTGAAGGCAGACCCGGCCTACGCCTCGCCAGCAACGCCCGTCAGCATCGAGCACCTTACCAACGAAGGCCTCTCCCCCGCCTTCGTCCAGTACATGCGCCAATGGCCCGGCTTCGTCGAAGCTGAACAGCCCGCCGCTTAAGTCCTTCCTCGCCGCAGGCGGGAAAGGCGGATCGCCAACCCCAAAACGCAACCGGCCGGATCCTTGGGGGATCCGGCCGGCGCTTTAGTCAGACTGCAAGTTCGAAGGGCCTATTCGCGGCGGCCTTCGGACTCGCGGAAGCGCTCTTCCATCATCTTCTTCAGAGCCACGCCGGCTTCCTGGAAGGAAAGCGCGCCGCTCTTGTCCGTGTCGATCGCAGCGAAGTTGGCTTTGACCGGCTGGAACATCGGGCTCTTCATCTCGGCTTCCTGCAGCATGCCATCGCGGTTGTCGTCGGCCGCGGTCAGCATCTGCGAAGCCTGGAGCTGCTGCTGCAGGTCTTCACGCGGGTTCTTCGCCGTCTCGTCTTTCCAGCGGTACTGGACGCTCGTGAACAGCATCTCTTCGAACGACTGGTCGCCCCAGACAACTTCCTGATCCGGGTTCGTCCGGGTCTTGGTGTTGTCGCCGTAGAGCGCTTTGTTGTTCTTCGAGTTGTCGTACCAGTAATCGGCGACGAGTTTCGTGCCGGCCGGCAGTTCGATCAGGTCCTTGTAGATGTACTCGCGCTGCCAGTTGAAGTCGTAGTGCGGCATGTTGAGGATCACTTCCTCTTTGCCGTCCGGATAGATCGCGGTCAGCTTCGAGGCGTAGCCACGGTAGTGCGCGTGCACGAGCGAGGCAGTGATCTGAACGTCGGCCGGGAACTGCACATAGGCAGTCTCATGCCAGCGAGCCTGGTTCGGCTGAATGGTGATCGACGGATCGGAGATCACGATCTGACGCTTCACCAGTTCCGGATCATCCTTCGAGAAGTAGAAGGCGATTTTCGAATTGTCGGTGAAGGCCTTGCCGATCGGCGTGTAGTGCATCTGGAAGGAGATGGCGCCGCCAGCCGGGATCCACGTCGCCCACTTGTCGGGAGCGAGGTTCGATTCCGACCCGACAGCGTATCCGCCCATCGAGATATTCCAGTCGAAGCCGCGGCCGTTGGCCGGCATCTTCGGCAGCCAGCCAGCCAGGATGTGGTGCACGCCCTGACGGTTGCCGGCCTTGAAGGTGGTCGCCTTCAGCCATTTGCCTTCCGTCAGCGGGCTCGCAACCGCCGGGATCTGGTAATCGACGACGCCGGCAGCCGGCACGTCATACGACGGGATGTCGACGACGAGGTCGGGCTTGCCCAGCGGCCATTCTTCACGGCCAGCAGCAGCCTTCGTCAGCGGGTCGGCAGCAGCGTCAGTCAGGTCGCTCGGAGCGCCGGCATCGATCCAGCCGATCAGGGTTTTGATTTCCTTCTCGGTCAGGTTCTCGTTGTTCTGGAACGCGCGATAGTGGCTGTCAGCGTCGAACGGCGGCATGCGGTCCGTGCGGATCGCTTCGCGGATCATCGGCGCGAAGTTCTTCACCTGCTGATAGCTGTTCCAGTACAGCATCTGCGGCGCGATGCCGTTCGGCTGGTGGCACTCGACGCACTTGGCCTGCATGATCGGCGCAACGTCGTTCGTGTACGAGATGTTCTTGTACGCGGCGTTGTCGTTCCACACGAGCTTCGTGCCCTTCACCGCAGCTTCCGCCATGGTGATCGGTTTGCCGGCGACGAATTCCGTCACTGCCGCTTCAACCGACTCGACCGGACCGTGATAAACGACCTTCCAGTCTTTCGGGCTCACAACCACGGTCTCGCCCGTGTAGGTGAAGCCGACCGACTTGCCGTCCTTGTCCTTGCCGAGCGAGGAGCCGATCAGCTGATACTCGTCGTCGAGGATCGGCAGGGTGATGCCCTGTTCCTTGGCTTCCGCGTCAATCGTGGCGCGCGTGTCGGTCTCGCTCGAGTTGATGAGCTGGATGACCAGATCCGGGTTCTTTTCCTTGAGCGCCATCAGCGCCTTGGCGGTGGCGCGCGAGGCCTCGTCGCCGTTCACGTAGGACGCAAGCACAACGGCCGGCGTGTGCGTGTCGTAGCGCAGGATGTGACCCATGCCGGCGCCATCGGCCAGCATGTAGTTGTCAACCGTGTTGCCGACCAGCTTCGCAGCCGGCGCCTCACTCGAGCACGCTGCGAGGCCGAGCACTGATGCGCTCGCCAGCAGGACCGATACGATCCTCTTCATGGACGGAAACTCCCTTGGGTTTTATATTTGTCCGATTCCAGCGCGGTAAGTACTCGATTTTGACACTGTCAACAACGAGGCGCCCCTACGACAGCCAGTAAATATAAAGAGAGGCGGGCACACGCGCTTCTCAGTTTTCTCGTGAGCATTCTGAAGGGCAGTTAAGCTTAGTGCGACCTAGATCGCCGCCCCTGAAGACGTCGCAGGCCCCCGGCTTGTCCGCCACAACCGCCGGATCTCGAACCCGATCGTGATCACCCAGACCAGGGCCACCACACCCAGCGAGACGTCCACCACCCCCTCCACCGTCCGCATCACCCGCTCCATCTCGACCGGATCAGCGCCGTTCAGCGGCGTCACCTCCACCAGCGGCCGCGAACCGTACAGAACCCACATGATCGCCAGCCCGCCCAGATGCCCGGCGATCGAGACGAGAGCCCTCGCCCGGCTCCAGGCCGGATAGACGATATCGGCGATATGCACCGCCGTCGCGCCCGCCGCCAGCACCAGCACCGGCCAGTAAACCGCCTCCCAGGCAGGCGAAAACGCCAGCGCCGCCGACGCCCCATCCCGCACCGGGATCTCGTTCGGAAACTGCACCACCTTCGCCCAGAACAGCAGGAAGACGATATCGAACACCACCGTGAAGGCGCTCTCGAAGAACGATTTCGGCTCGCGGATCTGGTCGCGCGGCAGGGATTTCGGGTCCCACTTGTCCGCCCATTTCATGTCCATCTTCGTGCGCTCGGCGACAACGAACAGGATCGTCACCACGCCGAACGTGATCACGGCCGCCTCGATCGCGCCATTCACGCCGCGCATCACCGCCCGCATCAGCTCATCCGACCCCAGCCCGCGCAAGGTCGCCAGGCCAAACGCGATCGCCACCGCCAGCCCCACCGCGATGCGCTGCACATGCCAGAACCACGGATAATAAGCCGGCCCGATCACGTAGTCATTTCCCGAATAGCGCGACGCCACCACCACCGGATGCCCGAAAGCCTTCAGGATAGCCGCAACCTCGCCGGCGTTCGCGGCCCGCCCCAGCCCCGCCTCCCGCGCCTCGACCTTCGCCGACAGCACATCGCGCAGCTCGGCCACGATGTCCTTGGCGTCCTTCTCCGGCAGGCGGCGCTCCACCGCAGCGAGATAGCGCATCAACAGGTCGGTCATTGTCCCCGCTCCTTCAGGCCGGATTTGGTCAGGATGGAATCGAGCGCGCCGTTCATCGCGCGCCATTCGTGGGTGAGATGCTCCAGCGCCGCCGCGCCATCGGGCGAAAGCCGGTAGAACCGCTTCTGCCGTTTGGCGTCCTCACGCCACTCCGACGTCAGCAGCCCCTGCGCCTCCAGCCGCCGCAGCATGGGATAGAGAGCGCCCTCGTCGATATCGACGCCCGCCTCCCCCAGCTCGGTCTTGAGCGTGTAGCCATATTTCTCGGAACGCAGCGTACCGAGAACAGCAAGGATCAAAGTCCCCCGCCGCAGCTCCAGCCGCAAAGCCTCCAGAATATCGCCAGCAATCGGCATCCCATGTCCCATACAGTGTGTGACACACAGTATGTAGCGCACAGGGCGGAGACGCGCAACAGAAATCCCCTCAACCGCTCCATCCCCCTCCGTCTCGCGCTGCGCGCGATCCACCTCCCCCTGCTCCGTATGGGGAGGCAAACCACCGGCGCCTTGCCTCCACCGCCGAAGGCGGGGGAGGTGGATCGCGCGCAGCGCGAGACGGAGGGGGCACCCACGCACCGGCCTCAAGTCGCCCTCATCCTGAGGGATCGACGCGAAGCGGCGATCGTCTCGAAGGACGAGGGCGCACTCACCAAAACCGGATGCAAACTCCGTCGAATCCAAAAGCCCCAAACCCTTCCCGATCAACCCACTAACGGCCACTAACTGGGGGATAGAAAAACCTCCGTCCCCACCCACTCCGACCGGGCGCATAGTGCCCGCATGTTCGAGCTGTCGCAGATCATCCTCTGGATCCTCTGGCGCGTCCGCCCCGTTCTGGCGGCGGAGGCGAATCTCGTCGACATCATCGCCGCAGGCTTCCGTCTCTTCGAAGATGAAGAAACCCTCCGCATGATGGACGAAGACCCAGACTACTGCGCCATCGTCACAGCAGGCCTCGCCGACGCCCACGCCAAGCTCGACCTGCTGATCTATCTGCGCGCCTGCGAGATCAGCGGCGTCCGCTCCCGCGCACGGGACTTCAAGGCGAACCACACGGCGAGCCGCTCAGGCCGCACGCCTCAAGCCTGCTGGCGCAGCTTCCGCAGGCTCATCATCCGCTTCGAAGACTACGAACGCCTCGCGCAGAAGCGCGCTGAGACCCTCAAGCGAGAACACGCCCAATGCCCCCTCCGTCTCGATGCTGCGCATCGATCCACCTCCCCCAGTCTTCGACTGGTGGAGGCAAAGCACCGTTGTCTTGCCTCCCTCAGTGCGAAGCACTGGGGGAGGTGGATTGCGCGCCCTTGCGCGCAAGACGGAGGGGGTACCCACGCGCAACCTCGCGGACCTCCCCCCACAAGCCCGACTGCCTATTGCCCACTGCCAATTGCCTCGAAAGCCTCAGCTTCCGAGAACGCCCCTCATGACCAACACGACGATAGAGCCTTGCGCGACACCTGTTATGGTCCGCCCGAATCGAAAGGCCTGCACATGACGCCCTCCGTCCGCCGCCGCACCAAGATCCTCGCCACACTTGGGCCAGCCAGCGATGGCGCCCTTAAAATGGAGGAGCTCCTCCGCGGAGGCGTCGATCTCTTCCGCGTCAACTTCTCCCATGGCGACCACGCCCAGCACGCCGCCCGCATCGCCGCCGCCCGCGAAGCCGAGAAGGCGCACGGCCGCCCCGTCGCCATCCTCGCCGACCTCCAGGGCCCAAAGCTCCGCGTCGGCGACCTGCTCAACGGCCAGTGCGATGTTCGCATGTCATCCGAGCTGCGCCTCGTCGCCGCCTCGTCCTCGAACGATCCGGACATCATCCCGATCCCGCATCCCGAACTCGTCGCGTCCCTCCAGCTTGGCGACCGCCTGCTGATCGACGACGGCAAGATGATGCTGGTCATCGTCAAGGTCGACGGCGCAGACCGCATCGCCCGCCCCATCGCGCCCGGCCGCATCATGAGCCGGAAAGGCATCGCCGTTCCCAACCGCCCGATCCCCATCCCCGCACTCACCGAGAAAGACCTCATCGACGGCAAGTTCGCACTGAGCCAGGGCGTCGACTACATCGCCCTCTCCTTCGTCCAGCGCGCCGCAGACCTCACCATGGCGCGCGAAGTGTTCGGCGCGCACGTGCCCCTCGTCGCCAAGATCGAGAAGCCCGCCGCCCTCGACGAACTCGAAGCCATCGTCGCCCTGTCGGATGCCGTGATGGTCGCGCGCGGCGATCTTGGCGTCGAACTCTCGCCGGAACAGGTGCCGATCGCGCAACGCCGCATCGTCCGTGTCGCCCGCGCCCACGGCAAGCCGGTGATCGTCGCCACGCACATGCTGGAATCGATGATCGAAGCCCTCGTCCCCACCCGCGCCGAAGCCAACGACGTCGCCACCGCTGTCTATCAGGGCGCCGACGCCGTCATGCTCTCGGCTGAATCAGCCGTTGGCCGCCACCCCATGGCCGCCGTCTCGATCATGGATCGCATCATCCGCGCCATCGAAACCGACCGCGACGCAAACCCGTCCACGCAAGCCGCCCCCAACCCCGCGCACGTCACGACAGCAGACGCCTGCGCCCGCGCCGCATCAAAGCTCGCCGATGAGTTGGATTGCCCGCTTGTCGTCTTCACCCGCTCAGGCTCGTCCGCCCAGCGTGTTTCCGCCACGCGTCCGAAACAGCCGATCCACGCCCTTACGCCCAACCTCATGACCGCGCGCAAGCTCTCCCTCGTCTGGGGCGTCAACGCAGACCTCGAACCGGAAGAACCCAAAAGCTTCGACGACATCCTCGACGCCGTGAACCGCCACGAAACCGCAGCCAGCATCAAACGCTTCGTCATCACCGCCGGCTATCCCTACGCCAGCGACAACTCCACCGACACGATCAAGGTCGTCGAACGCAAATGATCCGCGCGCTCGTCCTGATCTTCGCGCTCGTCGCGTCCGCCTGTGCGACCATCGCGGGCGGCTACACGCAGGGCGATATTGCGAAGCTCGCCTTCCTCGAAGGCCGCTGGCAGGGCGCCGGGCCAGACGGCGCGCCGTTCTACGAACAGTATGATTTCCCCACGCCCGCCACGCTTCGCTCGCAACGCTTCGACGCCGCCTTCACCACCGTCAGCGACACCAGCACCGTCTCGCTCGAAGACGGCGGCGTGTTTTCCCGCTGGGGCGACTACAGCTGGAAAGCCACCGAGATCGCCGATGGCTACATCGCCTTCGCTCCGGTCAACGCGCCGAGCGCCTTCCACTGGAAGAAGCTGGACGCCAGCACCGTTGAAGTCGTTCAGAAATTCACGGGCGAAGACGGCAAGCCGCAGACCTATACAGTCCTGCTGAAGCGCATCGCCTGAATGTTCGACAGCTTACACTGTGCGGTACCGCACACATTATGTTCGATAGCGAACATAAAATTTGGACCCAACCTTAATCTGAAGCATTGTCCCTCCATCGGCCGCCACGCTTTGGCTCTCGGCCGGCTGAGAGATGTTCGAGCTCCCGCCGCTTCGCGCTGGAGAAACATGTCAGCCCTCGAACAGAAGACCATCCGAAACCGGCTGCTCCGCGCGCTTCCACCGGCGGAATTCAACTTTATCGCGCCGCACCTCACGCCGATCGACCTCGATATGGGGCAGACATTGCATCGCTCAGGCGACGTGATCGACAATGTCTATTTCGTTGAATCGGGCTTCATCTCGGCGTTGGCCGTCCTGTCGGACGGGCAACCGCTGGAAATCGGGCTGATCGGCTCCGAGGGCGTGGACGGCGTCTCAGTCGCGCTCGGCGCAACCACCTCCTTTGCCGAGACGATGTGCCAGACAGGCGGCCGCGCCCTGCGTATGCCAGCACCGGCCCTGGAGCGCGCCGCGAGAATCGCTCCGTATTTTCGCGACATGCTGCTGCGCTACGCGCACGTCTTCCAGATCCAGGTGGCGCAGACAGCTGCCTGCAATGCGCATCATGAACTCGGCCAGCGCCTCGCCCGCTGGTTGCTGGGCGCGCACGACCGCAGCGGCGTCGCGGAACTGTCACTGACGCAGGATCTGATCGCAGTGATGCTCGGCGTGCGCCGCTCAACCGTCAGCGTGGCGGCCGGCACGCTGCAGAAAGCCGGCGTCATACGTTATCAGCATGGCCGGATTACCATCGTCGACCGCGTCGGTCTCGAGAATGCAGCCTGCGAGTGTTACGAGACGGTTGCAGGCGAATATCGTCGCCTGTTTGGGGAAGAGCAGGTCAGATCAACCGCAGAATCGCCTGATCGCACTTAAACAGGTCACAGGCCGCCGCCTGCGCAGGCAGTGCGACATCTGAAAAGCGCGAAGAGTCGGTTGGCGCACCGACTTCTACAATAGGAGCCCCTAGCTTCATTCTCGGTGACGGTGGCGGAGCGGCAAATGACAATGACCCCGGAAGCCGCAGTCGAAGCTTGGCGCGGGAGCGGGCGGGTGGCGATCAAGAAACTGGATGCGCAAAGCGAGAACAGGCTGCTGAGGCAGCGCCTCCGGCGCGCCGAGCGGGAGGCAGCCCGTTGCGAGACGCTGCTGCACGAAGGCGATCACCGCATCAAGAACAGCCTCCAGATCGTCGCCAGCCTGATGCGCGTTCAGGCCAGCCGTGAAGAAACCGTCGCCGCAGCCGACGCCCTGAACGCCGCCGCAACGCGCGTCCTCTCGATCGCGCAGATCCACGACGCGCTTCAGGAAAGCGGCGGCAAAGATGTGATCGACCTGGGCGGCGCCCTGCTCGCGATGTGCCGGTCGCTACACACAATGGCAGGCGGCCCACGAACAGTCGCGCTTGTCGTCAATGTCGAACCGATCCGCGCGCCGGTGGCGCTCGCCCAGCCCCTTCTGCTCGCGGTCAATGAACTCGTGGTCAACGCCCTGCGCCACGCCTTTCCCGATGGCCGCCCGGGCGCGATCGAGATCAAGGCGAACATCATTGGCGACGAACTCGTTGTCGTGGTCGCTGACGACGGCGTCGGAATGCCTGTAAACTCTGACGAACCACGCGGCTTCGGATCAAAGCTGATCAAGATGATGACAGCCAAGATCGACGCAACGCTCGTGCTGGACGCCACACAGGGCGTCCGCTTCACGATCACTGCGCCTGCCCCGCAAGTGCTTGCGGATATCGAACACGAAGCAGAAGCAGAAGCGATCTAGCTATTCGAAATCCGGCTCGGCCGAGAACAGCTCGCCGGGGAAATCGTTCGCCACGCCGTTCGGGAATTTCGGGTCGCGCTTCTGCATGAAGCTCTCGATCCCCTCCTTCACGTCGGCCGACTGGCCGCGCGACTGAAGCGCCCGGCTGTCGATCTTGTGAGCATCCATCGGATGCTCGGCGCCCATCATCCTCCAGATCATCTGGCGCGATACGGCGATCGAGACCTGCGAGGATTTCTCCGTCACGCGATGCGCCAGTTCCATCGCCGCCGGCAGCAGCGCGTCCGGCTCATGCAATGACTGGACAAAGCCCGTAGCCTTCGCCTCGTTCGCGTCGAACACCCGGCCCGAATAGACCCAATCCAGCGCCGTCGGCACGCCGACAAGGCGCGGCAAGAACCAACTGGAACAGGCCTCCGGCGTGATCCCACGGCGCGAGAACACGAAGCCGAACTTCGCCGTGGTTGATGCAATACGGAAATCCATCGGCAGCTGCATCGTCGCGCCAACGCCCACCGCTGCGCCATTCACCGCCGCAATCACCGGCTTCAAGCTGCGATAGATCCGCAGTACCACCCGCCCGCCGCCATCCCGGCGAATGCCGTTCTGGATGATCTCATCACCCGCCGCGCGCTTGGCGTAGTTGAATGTATCCCCGCCGGCGACGCCCAGCTCCGCCCCGGCGCAGAACGCCCGCCCCGATCCGGTGATCACAACAGCGCGGATCGCATCGTCCGCATCCGTGATGTCGAACAGCTGCAGCATCTCGCGCATCACGACAGGCGTGAACGTATTCATCTTGTCCGGCCTATTGAACGTCGCCACGGCGACGCCGTCGGTGACTTTGAAGTCGAACATCGTGAAGTCGGTCATGTGCGGCCCGTCGCGGCTGGAGAAAAAAGAAACAGGTCAGGTGATGCTTTATCGGCTAGGCGTAGCCATCTGCACCGGCAGATTTGCGCCGGCAATCTGGAGAGGGATCACGTGCAAGGCAAGCGCGCTGTCGCAACGCTGGACGACGCCAAGTCGTTTATCCGCGCCAACACGCGCGTGGCGCAGATTCACGCCCTGCCCATCCGCCTCTATCAAGCTGACGAGCTGACGCCGATCTGGGAGGCAACCGAAAAGGATCTAGCCGCCGCCAATGTTGACCCACCTTTCTGGGCCTTTCCATGGGCCGGCGGACAGGCTCTGGCGCGCTATCTCATCGATCATCCCGATGCGGTGCGCGGCAAACGCGTGCTCGATCTCGCGGCGGGTTCAGGCCTTGTCGGCGTTGCGGCGGCGCTGTCTGGCGCGGCAGAAGTCGCGGCCAATGATATCGACCCGATGTGCGAAGCCGCAGTGGCGCTAAACGCCGAACTGAACGGCGTTTCCATCCGCTATATCGCCGGCAGCATTCTCGATGCGCCACCGCCCGCATTCGACATCATCGTCGCCGCCGATGTCTTTTACGAACAGCGCCCCGCCCAGATGTTCCGCGCCTTCCTCGAACGTTGCCATGCAGCCGGCATCACGATCTATGCCGGCGATCCTGGTCGCAGCTATTTCCCCCGCGACGCCTTCCGGCAGGCCGCCGAGTATTCGGTCGAGACCACGACTGAAATTGAGAACCACCCGATCCAGACCGCCCGCGTGTGGACGCTTTAGGTCTTCGGTACGAAGCCCTTGGCAAGCACCACCGTCGTCTCGGCGCCGTCGAACCTGTCCTGTACGATCCCGAGATATTCCGGGGACGTCCAGAAGCGCTGCGCCTCGGCCTCATCCGAAAAGCTCAGGATCACCAGCTTGTCGCGCGGCCAGTCGCCCTCAAGGACTCTCACCTCCTCGTCGGCGACAATCGCCTTCGCATCGAACTCCCGGAACACCGCCGGAAAATTGGCCTGATAACGCCGATAGGCTTCGACGTTGGTGAATTTCAGCTGTGCAACCAAATAGACTGTCATCGCCGTCTCCTACACCAGCACGAAACGAACGCCGACAAGGTCGACGAAACTCTCTCCGCGATGGACACCAGCCTTGTCGGCCGCAGCGAGAACACGCGCCTTGTCCTTGCAGGTCAGATGCACCGCACGCAGGCCTTCGCCGCGATCATCATGCAGCGGCCCAAAGCGCACGAAGGCCTGGTCCAGCCTGATCTCTAGCGCATCACCCTCGTTCGCCTTGCCAACCGGCAGTTCCAGCAGCTCGCTCCAGCGCGCCGCAAGCGCTTCGGGATTGGCCGACTGAATGCCTGCGCCGACAATCGCAATGATCGTCGGCGAGCGATCATGCTCGCGCCAGTCAGGCCCTGCCCACTTGTATGATCCGCCCATACTCTCGCCGTCCGGCGAATGACGATCCACCGAGAGCAGGCAACCGCCCGTATCGCGCGGATGCAGATGCAGCGCCTCGCCCGTCAACGCGCCCTCGGTCGACTTCAGGTCTTCAACCAGCCGCACGCCGTGCTTCAGGAAATGTTCGCGCCGCCGCTCAAGGTCATCGCAATCGACAATATACATGTAGCCGCCATCGCCCTTGCGCCGCTCGATATAGCGGCCTGCGGCGGTATTGGGTTGCGTCGGCGCGACGATTTCGAGGAAGGTTCCGCCCATCGCGAACAGCGCATTGTGCAGGCCGTACTTGCCGACCCCGGGATCGCGGAAACAGATTTCGAGGCCTAGCACATCCGCGATCTGTTTCTCGGTCGTGGCAAGATCGCTGGCCACAAGAGCGATCTGTCGTAGCCGAAGATATCCCATCCGCGTCTCCCCTTATCTGTTCTGCACCCGTCCCTCGATCATATGCCGTAGAGCGGCCGTGCGCGAAGCGATGAAATCGTTGAAGGCGCGAACGTGAGGAAGATTCCGCATTTCCTCTCGCGTGATCAGTGTGAGGTCATAGTCCCCCTCGTCGAACAGGAAGCAGAGCTGCAGTTCCGGATCGAGTTCACCGAGCATACATGGGATGCCGCCCACGCCGAGACCCGAACGGATGGCCCCGGCGATATTGAGAATGGAAGAAGAGGCCTGCCGGATGACCGCGCCAGCCGCTTTGGCTTCCTGGAGGAAGGCTGGATCAAACCGCGCGAGTTCGCCAGCGCCAGCGATGATCGGATGCTTCGCCAGTTCCTGCGCGTTAGACGGAGCCCCGTTCTCGGTCGCGTATTTTTTCGAGGCGTAGACACCCCACTTGCCTGTCGCCAGCCGCCGCACGGTCACGCCATCGCCCAGCGCCGGGCCTTTCGACGTATTCGCCCGCAGCGCGATATCCGCCTCGCCGCGCGAGATATCGAGGCGGCGATCGGTGATGATCGTCTCGACCTGAACGACGGGAAAGCGCTGGGTGAATTCGCGCAGCCAAGGCGTCAGCAGGCAGTCGGCCAGCACATCATTCGTCGTAACCCGGATCATGCCGAGCAGCTTCCTGCTGCGCTGGGCGACCATCCGGGCGAAAGCCTCGGCCTCGGCCTCGACCCGTTCGGCGTTCTGCACCATCGCAGAGCCCACCTCCGTCAGACGATAGCCCCCGGCAGTTTTCTCGAACAGCTTTTCGCCCAACGCCTCTTCAAGGGCAGCGACCCTTCGAGCTACAGTTGTCTGGTTCACGCCTAAAATCTTGGCTGCTGACAAGGTGCTACCGCTCCTCGTCACCGCCAGAAAGTGCCTCAGGTCGCTCCATTCGAACATATTTCCTTATGCATAATTGCAGAACGCTCTGCAATACTTCGGATTGTGGGCATGTGCGACAAGTCGTACTTCAGGGTCACGGATCAGATGTCGAAAGACACAACCGAAGCAGAAGACTACTCAAGAAGACGACGCCAAATCGTACGAGAAACTCCCTCCGATGACTCCCCCGGCCCCTTCCAGGAACATCTCCCCCCCTCCTCCTCGGAAGGCGCCGGGTGTCCTTCGCCTACACTATGATCCGGCATCGACGACATGCCGTCCGATCATCCTGTTCGCATCCGAAAACAACATCCCGCTGGATTACCAGCTGAACGATCTGTTCTCAGACGAGAACCGCACGGAATGGTTCACCCGGCTGAACCCCAACCAGGCGGTTCCGGTGCTGGAGCATGATGGCTTCGTGCTGACCGAAAGCTCGGCCATCCTCAAATACCTCGCGGACCTCACAGACTCGCCCGCCTATCCTAAAGACCTGAAGGCGCGGGCGCGCGTGAACGAGGTGATGGATTTCTTCAACACCTATCTGATGCGCGATTACGTCTATGGCCTGGTCTATTCGCGGGTGCTTTCGCACTACCGCCTGCCGGGACCGGCGCAGCAGCAGTTCATCGCGCTGCACGAACCGCGCGCCGCGAAGAGGCTGAAGGCGCTCGATACGTGGATCGGCGCCAAGACATTCATCTGCGGAAACGAGATTACCATCGCCGACTATTTCGGCTCCGGCATCGTCTCCGCGGGTGAACTGGTTGGCTACGATCTTCGCCCGTTCGCCAACGTCAATCGCTGGATGAACACGATGAAAGCCCTGCCGACCTGGGACGAGGTACACGCAGGCTTCTACGGCTGGCGCAGCGCGGTCGAGGCACAGAACAAGGCGTCAGCCTGACGGCATAATAAGAAGACTGAGGAAACAAGAATGAAAACACGAGTTCAGAACCACTGAGCCCACCCTGACCGGCCCTCCCAAAAAACAACGGCCGGCGAAAGACTGAAACGAGCACAAGCCAAACCCACAAGAGACCGGCGGTCACGCCGGCAGAGGAAGCAATCATGTCTGCACAGAACACCAATATCTACGCCCACGCCGCCTTCGTCGTGATCGCGGGCCTTCTGTCGCTGCAAGCCTGCAGCAAGCCCGCCGCCGCTGCGCCCACCGCAGGCGAAGCCTCCATTGGCGCTGAACACATCACCGCCGCATCGGCTGTCGATGCCGGGCGCTATCTCGTGAAGATCGGCGGTTGCAATGACTGCCACACACCAGGCTTCGCGATGACCAACGGCGCATCGCCGGTGGAAGCCGAGTGGCTGACGGGCGACGCCGTCGGCTTTTCCGGTCCGTGGGGCGTGAGCTATCCGTCGAACCTGCGCCTTGCATTCCAGAACATGGATGAGGAGCAGTTCATCGAGATGTCGCGCGCCGGACAGGGACGCCCGCCCATGCCGTGGCCCAGCCTCAAGGCGATGAGCGACAAGGATCTGAAAGCGATTTACGCCTACATCAAGTCGCTCGGCCCCAAGGGCGAGCCGGCCCCGGCCGCGCTGTCGCCGGGTGTTGCGCCTGACCGCCCGCACATCCCGTTCGTGCCGCAGATGCCGGTGAGCAAGAGCTAGAGACCGAAGACCTCCCCCCAAGCGACGCGGAGAAAATCCGGCGCTGAAAACAACGAGAGAAGAAAGAATCTTCCGATGACCAACGAAAAAATCCCGATGCCGTCGACCCAGGCGGTTCACAAGGCGAGCGCGCAGAAGATGCGCTTCCTCTATCCGCTGGCGGCAGTGTGCGTCGCTGCCGTCTTCCTCTCGCCCAGCTCGGGCGAAGCGCAGACCGGGAGCGCGGCGAAGCTGCGCCCCGACCAGGAGCGGGCGATCGAGGCGATGCTCAAGGACGTTGAACCGGCAATGCGCCCGATGGCGCGCCAACAGCTCGCCACCAGCTTCGCCAGTTTCAGCGAAGCGCAGGTCGCGATGATGATGTCGAAGATGACGGAGAACAAAGCCGCCGAAGCACGGACGCCAGCGCCGGTGGCCGAGGTGGAGCGCGAATCGACGCCCGAGGATATCGCTTTCATGAGGGCCCAGTACGAGCCCGTGATGCGCAAGCACCATGTTGCGCAAGTCGAATTCGACAAGCTGGTGAACGCGAAGGTGGCAGCCTATTGCCCCGCAAGCGGCGTCTATGCGCGCTACGGCTCGGGTTGGCGGTATGAAGTGGGCCAGTTCATGATGGACTCGGCCCTTGGCGCCAACAACATCGAGGCGCGCGTGACGGTCGCTGGCGGTGCCTACATGCCTAAAGACGGACGCTACAAGTTCGACTTCTCGAAGGTGCGCACCACGTTCGACAAGAGTGCGGTTGAGGCTGCGATCAAGACCGCTTGCGACAAGGTTCACGCCACCGGCAAAGCCTTTCTCGCGAAGGTCGATCCGCTGATCGCGAAGAAGGACTGGGACGGCGCATTCAAGGCCGAAGGCGCCGCCAACGTCGCGCTTGAACCGATCCGCCGTGAGCTGCAGACGGCTTACGACTGGATCGGCCCCGGCGACATCAGCGTATT
>JAUYSA010000215.1 GCA_030696545.1 Hyphomonadaceae bacterium | reverse complement strand
GCCAGAGGGGCCATCGCCGATGGATGCGGTCAGCGGCGCGCTGATGTTCATATCACGCGACAGCTTCCAGCGGCTGGGCGGATTTGACGAAGGATACTTCCTGCATGTCGAGGATCTCGACCTGTGCAGGCGCGCGGAGGGGGAAGGCGGGTCGGTGATCTATACGCCACTGGCGTCGGCGCTGCATCATGGCGCGACGAGCGATGTGCCCGCGCTGGAAGTCGAGAAGCACAAGGGCGCGGGGTTGAACCGCTATTTCCGGAAGTTCGCGGAGACGCCGGTTGAGAAGCTGACCGCGCGTGTGCTTGGGCCGGTTATCGGCCTGTTGCTGTCGATGCGGGCGAGGCTGACGAAACGTTAGCGGTCGAGTTCGGGGGCGTCTTCTTCCTCGGATGACGGGCGCAGGTCGGGCGTTGTTTCCCCAGACGGGCAACCGCCCGGTTCGACGACGGCGGCGACCAGGACCGATGGATCGCCGTTGGAATAGTTGAATGCGTAGCGGCGAGCGAAGCGGATGCAGCGGTCAGCGGCGGCGGCGGCTTCGACGAGTTCGCCCAGCGCTTCCTTGCCACGCTTGTCACCGACATTGATCAGCCAGGCGGGGCGGTTGTCTTCGGCGATCGAGGGGATTTCCGTAGTGGTGTCCGGCGGCAGCGTGATCTTGTTGCCGAGTTCGAATACGAGGCTGGGTTCGGCAAACGAGATGGCGCGAATGATCTTCGGGGCGCGGCCTTCGCAGCCGGATGCGCGCCATTGCTGGGAGCCTTCGGGCAGGGCGCATATTTCCTTGAGCGCGGAGAGCGAGGCGTTGGTGGCCAGCATCCATGACTGGTTCGGCAGGACGACGGCGCGATAGCCGACGCCGCCGATCGCCGAGCAGGCGACAAGTCCTGCCATCAGGCCGATCGGGCTTTTCTTGATCATCGCGTAAATCGTGCCGCCGGCGGCAAGGATGATCAGGAGAGTGGGCCACAGGCCGAGGCCGGTTGAGTCCCAGGCTTGCGTCCATGTGGCGGCGACGCGGTCCGCCAGAATGCCGAAGTCGCTGGCGGCGTCGGCGCGGATGGCGCTGAGCGCCCATGGCGACGCGGCGATGGCCAGGACAGCGGTGACGACGCCGAACAGGGCGATGGAAATCCAGCGGCCCTGTTTCCAGTCATTGGTGGAGAACCAGCGGTCAGCCGCGGCGCCGGCCATCAGGGCGAGCGCGGGGTACATCGGCAGCGTGTAGTGGACGAGTTTGGTCGGCGCGATCTCGAACACGATCCATGAAGGAATGACCCAGCAGGCGACGAAGCGCCAGGCGGCGGCTTCGCGGTCTTCCCAAGCCTGGGCGGTGGCGGTGCGGGTTGTCTCCGGCGCGTTCGTGTTCTTGCGCGGCCAAAGCTTGGTGACGGCGAGCCAGATGCCGGGAATCAGTAGGAGCGTGCCGGGCCAGAAGAGGATGGGTAGGGCGGCGGTGTGCATACCGGGGGGGCCGGCGTGCCCCTCGGCTGCATCGACGAGCTTCTGTCCGAGATCGACGCGGACGGCTTCGTTGAGGAACTCGCCCTGCGTCGCAATCTGGACGGCGATGTACCACGGAATGGTCATGACGCAGAACAGGCTGAGGCCGACCCAATATAGGAGCGGACGCGCCCATTCAAACTTGCGCTCCCACAGGAAGAGCGCGCCGATGGCCGAGAAGCAGACGAGGGGGGCGATAGGCCCCTTGAGCAGGACGCCGAGCGAGAGGCACACCCAGAACAGGACGCCGTGCCATTTGCCGCCCCGTCCCGCGCGGAGGTGGGCGAGCGCGCCCATGCCGAGCACGAGGATGCCGCACTGGGCCGCGTCGGTCTTGGCGATGTTGGCTTCGGTGGTGAGCAGCAGCGTGGTGCCGATCAGCATGGCGCCGATGAAGGCTGCGCGGCGGCTGAACAGCGCGCCGCCTGCCCACAGCGTGCCGACTGCGGCCAGGATCGCGCCTAGCATGGAGGGGAGGCGATAGTCAGCGATGCTGCGCTCAGCCGGGCCAGACGTGGCGGAGACGGCGACCGACTGGAACCAGTGAATGGCGACGGGCTTCTTGTTCCGCAGATCGTCATGGTAGCGGATCACGACATAATCGCCGCTTTCCATCATTTCGGATGATGCTTCGGCAAAACGGCCCTCGTCGCGGTCTAGCGTCGGCAGGGCGAACAGGCCCGGCAGGGCGAGCAGGAAGACGAGACCGGCCAGCACGGCATAGGCCCAGCGGGTTTCGATCAAACGGTCGAACGAGGCCATCACGCTTGGAAAAACCCTTGGTGAACCGCTGGGGAACTGGCTAGACGCCCGGCCGATTCGCAGGTTCCACGGCCGGAACGGCGGGACCATACCGGCTCTTTTTCCGGGCGTCGCCGGGTTTTGTTCTCCTGCGGCGCGAAGCCTCTTAAGGGCGTGATGCCGCCGCTACACACCGGCCCTCGCAACCTTGGCGCTTGGCGGCTATAGGACATTCCATGGACGCTAGGGTTCAAACGGAACGAATGATGGCCTCTGCCGAGGGACGCCCCGAATTCAGCGTCGTGTCGCCTGTGCGCAACGAGGCGGAAAACGTCGAGCAACTGGTGCGCGAGATATCGCAGTCGCTGGGCGGCCGGGCGTTCGAGATCATCTTTGTCGATGATTCCTCGCAGGATGACACGCGCGCAAGGTTGTTTGCGCTGAAGGACAAGGTCCCGAACCTGCGGGTGATCGGCCATCGCAAGAATGCCGGGCAGAGCCGTGCCGTGCGCACAGGTGTCCTGGCGGCGCGCTCGCCCGTGATCCTGACGCTGGATGGCGACGGGCAGAACGATCCGGCGGATCTGCCGGCGTTGCTGGCCCAGCTCAACCGGGCCGATGCGCCGGGCGACCTGGCGCTGGTGCAAGGGCGGCGGGACAAGCGGGTCGACAGCGGCTGGAAGAAGTTCGGCTCGCGTTTCGCCAACAATATCCGGCGGTCGATCCTGAAGGACAGCAACACCGATTCCGGCTGCGGGATGCGGGCGTTCAAGCGCGATGCCTACCTGCAGATTCCGTATTTCGACCACATGCACCGCTATCTGCCCGCGCTTATGCAATCCGAGGGATTCATGGTCGAGGAACGGGCAGTCGGACACCGTGCGCGGCAGCACGGGCAATCCAACTATACGAATTTCGGACGGCTGGCGGATGCTGTTTCCGACATGCGGGGCGTGATGTGGCTGCGCAAACGGCGGCGTTCGCCGGGCGGAACCGACGAGATCTAGGTTAGGCCGGGGCTCTCCCGCCGCTGGACTGTGCAGGGACGGAGGGCTTTCAATTGGCCTGGTTTTTGGGTACCGCTCTGGGTGTCGAAGCGATGGACAAGCGCGCCGGTCAACGGGGCGGTCGTTCTGGCGGGCCGAACAGGGGATCACCAATGCGCGCAATCTTCGGGATTTTCCCGCTGCTGGCCATTCCAGTCATCATCTACAACATGATGGCGTTCACCTCGAACGGCGCCGATGTGAACGGCGTTTCGGCGATGGCGATTTCGCTGGCCGATCCGACCCTCGGCATGGCGGTGTTCGGCGCCTGGCGGGTGACGTCTGGCGATATCCTGATCATCCTCTCGATGGGTTTCTTCTTCGTCGAAATCCTCAAATCGACCTCCACCGGCTCATCCACGATCGCGAACCATGCGGTGTCGATGCTGGTGTTCATCGTTTGCCTGATCGAGTTCCTGCTGCTGAAGAACTTCCAGACATCGGTGTTCTTCATCCTCACCATCATGTGCCTGCTCGACGTGCTGGCAGGTGTTGTTGTGACGATCATCTCGGCGCGGCGCGACTTCACGGTCGGCGACGGGGTTCCCCGGTAACTTGAGTGGGCCGATCCGGCTTGCTTCAGCGGGCGACGTGCTGCACTTCTGGCCTCAAGTGAGGGTGAAGACGCATGGGCATCTTCTTTGATCAGGACTGGTTCGACGACCGGCTGAAGGCTGCCGGCCTGACGCACGCTGCGATGGCGCAGGCGGCGGGCATGACAATCGACGAGATCGACATGGTGTTCCGCGACCAGCGCGAGCTAGAAGGCGGGGAGGTGCATGCGATTGCGCGCATCCTGTCGGCCGATCCGCGCGAAGTGGCGAACCGGGCAGGGGTCGCTGATCCGGGCGCCGCGCCCAAGCCGATCATGCGGCCCGAGCGTGGCGGCGGATTGCAGGGGCCGGAGTTCGTGGTGACGCGCGAGGTGATCGCGGGATTGCACGAGCGGATGGACCGGCTGGAACGGCTGATCGAGGTCGTGATCCAGAAGGTCGACCGGCTGCGGTAGCGGTCACTGCTCATCGTGGCGCTCCTTCGCTGTTGATCTCTCTACTCTCTCCACCGCGTCCCCCGCGAAGGCGGGGGTCCAGCCTTGCGCGCTTCGCGCATGCTCTTGCTTAGAAGGACTGGATCCCCGCCTGCGCGGGGAACGCGGA
>JAUYSA010000138.1 GCA_030696545.1 Hyphomonadaceae bacterium | reverse complement strand
ACGCGCGGCTGGCGGCCGGCCAGCGTAAACAGCAGCGCCCCGGTCCAGATCAGCCCGAACGTAACGGCGTGGCCCATCGTGAAAGGCTCGCCCAGCGCCAGCGCCAGGAAGAACTGCACACTTGGCGCAATGTATTGCAGGATGCCGATCGTCGAGAATTTCAGGCGCCGCGCACCCATCGCGAACAGGATCAGCGGCGCCGCCGTCAGCGGCCCGGCCGCCAGCAGGAGGGCGACATAGCCGATATCGCCATTGCCAAACGCATGCGTTCCAGCAGGCAGGAAGAACAGAAGGTAGGTCGCAGCGAACGGCGCGAGCCAGATCGCCTCCATCCCGAAGCCAACCCGGCTGTCCACCGGCGTCGTCTTGCGGATCGCGCCATAGATCGCGAACGATATCGCCAGAGACAGCGACACCCACGGGAATTGCCCCACCACAATTGTCTGGTTCAGAACCCCTGCCGCCGCGATCACCAGCGCTGCAAGCTGCAGCGGCCTGAACCGTTCGCCAAACAGGAAGGCGGCGAACATGAAGTTGATCAGCGGGTTGATGAAATACCCAAGGCTGCCCTCAAGCACCCGATGGTTGGTCACGGCCCAGATATAGATCGTCCAGTTCGCCGCGATCGCGATGCTCGAACCCAGCAGGATGAACAACACGCGCGGTTGCCGCCACAGTCCGGTCAGCTCCCCCCATTTACCCGCAACCGCGATCAGCACCAGCGCCGTCGGCACCGACCACACGATGCGATGCGCCAGGATCACCGTCGGCGATGTCTCGCCGAGGAACTGGAAATACAGCGGCAGAAAGCCCCAGAGGAAATAGGCCCCCATGGCGGCAAACAGGCCAGCCCGCATGTGTGCGCGCGATTCGTCTTCGGTCAGCATCGCGCACAGATAGGCGCGATCCCCCTGCGCTGTAACCGGGAATACGACATCACTTTGCGTTTCAGCGCTGAGAAATTCTCCTAGGCCTCCAGAGGTGCGCTGAACGCTCCTTTGTTCAGCAGCAATTCCGCGCACTGGACAGCCAGCATTGCCGATCCGTTACGCAGGTCATCCGCCACGATCCACATGGCCAGCCCGTTCTCCACTGTCGGATCGTCCCGCACGCGGCAAACATAGGTCGCCCATTCGCCAACCGCGCCGATAGGCGTCTCATAGCCGTCTTCTTCCTCGCGACGGTCCATAAGCACGATCCCGGGCGACGCGCGCAGGATGGAGCGCGCCTCTGAAGCGGGCAGGGGCTCGGCCAGCTCGATGTGAACAGCCTCGCCGACGCTAACAAAGGTCGGTACGCGAACGCAGGTCGCGACCACCTGGATATCATTGTCGATGATCTTCCGCGTCTCGGCCGCGATCCGCCATTCTTCTTCAGTGAAGCCGTCATCCATCACGTCGTCCACCTGCGGGATGACGTTGAAGGCGATCTGGCGCGGAAACTCCTTCGGGTCGGGCGCCTGGTTCACATAGATACCCTTGGTCTGAATCCACAGCTCGTCGATGGCCCGCTGGCCCTCGCCCGAAACCGACTGGTAGGTCGCCACCACCACGCGCGTAACACCCGCCGCGTCATGCAGCGGCTTCAGCGCCCGCACCAGCTGCGCCGTCACGCCATCCGGCACGGACACGATATTGCGCTTGGTATAGCCATCGATCGCCGCAGCGTTCACTTCCGGCATCACCAGCGGCACCTGCGGGTCCATCCGGAAGGCGCGCGATGTGTCGATCACGATGCAGCCCTTGGCCGATATGGCGTTGCCATACTTCCGCGCCGCCGGATCGCCCGTCGCCATGATGCAGAGCTGAACTGTCGAGAAATCGAACTCGTCGACATCCTTCGCCTTCAGCACGGCGTCGCCATAGCTGACCTCCGCGCCCATCAGCTTGCGCGACGCCAGCGCATACATCGTGTCGGCGGGAAAGCCGCGCTCGGCGAGGATGCTCAATATTTCGCGACCCACCATGCCGGTGGCGCCCAATACTGCGACCTTTAGCGCCATGCGTATCTCCATACCCGGTCCTCGCTCTGGACCTACGGTCGTGTTGTGGTCACATTCATGCGGTTAACTCACCGCAACAGCCCGTGGGCGCCCCGTATATGGGAACGCCCTGTTCGAAATGCCGGGTTCAGTAGCCCCAAATCCATCCGCGAGCCTAGGGCTTGCGAAGGGATTCCCTGGGGCGCCGGACCCCTCAGGAGCCCAGATGTCCGACGTCGCTACTCTCGTTCGCCGTTATGTCGAGCGATATAATGCGAACGACGTCGATGGCATGCTCGATTGCTGCTCAGACGATGTGGTCTTTGAAACGATCACCAATCCCGGCGGCTCCCTTCGCCTCAACGGCAAGGAAGAGATGCGCGAAGTGATCGAGGCGACCACCCGCGCCTTCCGCGAACGCCGTCACGAACTCGTCGCCATCCTTGTCGATGGCCAGCGCGCCGCCGCCGAAACCCTGTTTTCGGGCGTCGCCGCCGCCGAACTGGGCCACCATGTCCGCTCCGGCGAGCATGTCTCCATCCGCGGCGCGACCATGTTCGAGCTGCGCGACGACAAGCTGGCGCGGATTTGCGATTACAGCTGACAATCCGCTGACCCGTAGGGTGCATTAGGCCGAAGGCCGTAATGCACCACCTTCCCAGGACCGGCAAAGGTGCATTTTCA
>JAUYSA010000098.1 GCA_030696545.1 Hyphomonadaceae bacterium | reverse complement strand
TTCGGCTTCATCCAGCCTGAGTCCGGCGGCGCAGATGTGTTCGTTCACATCTCGGCTGTCCAGCGCGCAGGCCTCGCCGGCCTCAACGAAGGCCAACGGGTGAGCTTCGAGCTCGAGAAGGACAAGCGTTCGGGCAAAATGGCCGCGACGCAGATCCAACCTCTGTAAGCGCCGCAGACGCCGCTCGACGGAGCGTCGTCTCACGCACCAAACTTCGAAACGGGTCGGCCTCAGGGCCGGCCCGTTTTTCATTGTGCGGATGGGACGTGCTTGCCGAACTAGCGGCGATCCTCATCCACCAACCCGCGCGCTTTCAGTTGCGCCGCGAGTGGCGTGCCAGGTCTCACGAACAGGCGCGTCAGGCCGTTCGCGCCCAGCCGGTCGAGCGCGGCTTCATACGTTTCGTCGCGTGCAAGATCGAACTCCGCGTCATAGCTTGATGGATCACCATCGATCGCAAGCCAGGGCCGTCCGCTTGCGATCACCTTGAAGAAGCCTGCGTTGATCCTCTCCGCCTCCGCGCGCCCGATGCCCAGCATCACCTCGACGCCAGCCGCTCCAAGCCGCGAGACGCCGTGGGCCGCCATCGGATGCGGGTCCTCGCACGCCACCACGACGCGGC
Organism: Hyphomonadaceae bacterium; assembly: GCA_030696545.1. Classification (GTDB taxonomy): domain Bacteria; phylum Pseudomonadota; class Alphaproteobacteria; order Caulobacterales; family Hyphomonadaceae; genus UBA7672. The sequence goes on along the minus strand of JAUYSA010000098.1, from coordinate 6,365 downwards.
TCACGCCCGCCTCAACCAGCAGCTGCGAGCACGACAGCGCCCCAGCAGATCGTGCGTTGCACGGCTCCAGCGTGACATAGGCTGTCGCGCCCGCCGCCCGCTCGCCTGCGATCTTCAGCGCCACCTCTTCGGCATGGGGCCGCCCGCCAACGCCTGTCACAGCTTCGCCCACGACATCGCCATCGGCCACGATCACACAGCCGACAGAAGGATTGGGCGCCGTCTTGCCAAGATGCGAGCGCGCCAGCTCCAGCGCGCGCGCCATGTGGCGCTCATCCTCTGTGGAAGGAGGAGCGCTGGCGCTCATACGGCCGGAAGCGGCTTTGCCCGCGCCGGATCAAGATAACGCGCCGCTTTCACCTTCAGCGAATTGTCGAGGTCGATCAGCAACGGATTGCCGGTCGGGATCTCCACTTCGGTGATCTCGCTGTCGGGCACGTCAAACAGGTGCTTCACGATCGCACGCAGGCTGTTGCCGTGCGCCGCCACCACGATGTTCTCGCCCGCCTTCAGCTTCGGCGCGATCTCCGCTGACCAGTAGGGCAGTACGCGCGCCAGCGTCGTCTTGAGGCTTTCAGTTTTGGGAATGGCGATGCCGCGATAGCGCGGGTCGCTCGCCAGATCGAACTCCGTGCCTGGCTCGAGATCCGGCGGCGGAATGTCGAACGAGCGGCGCCAGACCTTCACCTGGTCATCGCCATGCTTCGCCGCCGTCTCTTTCTTGTTGAGCCCGGTTAGCCCGCCATAGTGACGCTCATTCAGGCGCCAGTCCTTCGTCACCGGCAGCCAAAGCCGGCCCATTTCGCCGAGCGCGAGATAGAGCGTGCGGATCGCCCGCTTCTGCACCGAGGTGTAGGCGCGCGAGAAATCAACGCCGGTTTCCGCCAGCATCTTGCCGGAAGCGCGGGCTTCTTCTTCCCCCAGAGGCGTAAGGTCGACATCCCACCAGCCGGTGAACCTGTCCTCCAGGTTCCACTGGCTCTGTCCGTGCCGCACCAGCGCCAGCTGCGCCATCGATAGCCTCCGCAATGAATCTGCTGGTTCTTAAGCAGCTTTGAGGCTGGGGGGAAAGCTTCTGAAGTTGCAGAAAGTCGGGCAGAGCGCTCAAGCCTTGCTTGGCGACGCTTTGGGCAGCGCATCGATTACGATGATGTCAGATGCGATTTGGCCAGCCCCAGCTCGGAACGATTGAATTTTCTTGATAGTTTGGAGCTTCTTGCCGAGCTTACCGACATTCACGACCACGAAAACTCCCCGATTAGTCTCGGACGCGTCTTTGTATATCTCAAGCTGCTTCTGATATCCGTGCACCACGCTCCCGTTGGAAAGCTTCATTTCGACCACCACTCTCGCGGAGTAACCGGACGAGAATTTGAAATCGACAGGGCCTCCGCCCATGTTGCCTTCTGGTGTGATGTCCAAGTTGTTGGCTTTGCAAAAGACGTCCGCGACCGCAAAGAACAGCAACTGGCCCGCTCGCTCGCGTTTTGGTCGATCGTCATTCCAAAGCAGTTCCCAGAGATTGTTCTTCTCGACCTGCTTCTTAAAGTGGTCGGCAATATCCATAACGACCCTATGCAGATCGGATAGCGTATCACCCTTTGGCTTTTCGTATGTTGGAACCTGAGAGTCTATTTCTCCACTTAGAATAGAGCGTAGCGCATAATAGTTGAATGCGTCCTCGTTCGGATCGTAATTGGTGGCAAGCTGCAGAAGGGCATCGAGAAGCAGCCTCAGCAGTGTTCTTGAGCTGAGAGCGATATCGCGCAGAGCCTGTTTCTTTTGAGTGATTGTCGGCTCAGCAATGCCGATGAAGAAGGCGTCAAAACGCTGACGAATTTCTCCTGCTTGACTGATCGCTTGCTGGACATCGGTCCAATCAACGGCAAGGGGCAGATCACGAACAATGTCGCCGGGAACAAGAAGAATTGGAGTTGCGGGATCCTTCGGATCGGGCACCAACTTCGCACCCTTAAGCCTTGCAAATGCGACAGTCGGATAATCGTGCTGCTCGTAAAACTCGGCAGAAATCGCAACAAGCGCCTCGAAGATGCAGTGGCTTGTGAAATCGCCGATGGTGTCAGGCCCGACGCCCTCCTCGAAAAGCCCAACGAGCGACAGTAGCGTTGGGTCGGTCTCACCGAGTTCGACGATCTGCTTTGTGGTCCTAAGTATAACGTCTCGAAGTTCAGCGGGGCGGGAGCTGCCAGTCGTGCGTGACCCGCCATACCCCAAATGCGTTTCTGGACACTCGTCCAAATTGAGAAGCCGCTTCGCGCCTTTCCACGCAACGTCTCCTTCGCTTTTGCTGGCCGCAACCAGTTTGATGATATTGCGATAGCGCTCGGTGAGCGCAGCAAAGCCGGCACCGGAAATCTCTGAGTTTGAGCTGGTTGGCACCAAGGTCGGATCGACGAACAGCTTTGTGTCGCAGTTCAGAATTGGTTCGATAAGACCAGCAGCTTTGAACGCCTCGGGCTTTCCGCCGAAGTGCTGCGTAAACAGTACAGGCCGAACAAGAGCAGTCATTGGGCCCCCGATGCTCATCGGGAGCTGATTCTACATCAGAGTCGAATCTGTTTTGGTCGGGCGACCTTGTCGTTATGTGTCCCCGTCGGCGTAAACCTCGCCTTCGAGGTCATCCAACTTGGCCTGCAGGTGCGCCCGCGCATCCTGCACGCCCTGATTGTAGATTGCGGGGCCGAGCGTCCGCAGCATCAGGTCCACCACTTCAGCCGCGCGGAAGTCGCTCAGCTTCTCGTCAAACTCCTTCGAGAACAACAACTGGAGTCGCGCCGCAACGCGCTCTTTGCGGGCGGGATCTAGCTTGATGTCCATCGCAGATATTCCCGCTCAGCGCGGCGTTGACGCCACCAGGAAATCGTCAGCCACGCGCTCACCCGGATTGTTCTCCCGGCGCTTGTAGGCTTCCAGCAGCGAGGAATAGGGCGGGGCATACTGCCAGCCATTTTCCGCCGTGTTCAGCCGGATCTCGAAGTGCAGGTGCAGCGTCGTCGGCGTGCCGCCGAAATCGTTCGACACATAACCGAGCACATCGCCCTTCTTGACCGTCTGGTTGGTCGCGACCTTCAGCTTCTTCATGTTGAGGTGGAGATAGCGATAGATGCGGCCGCCCGAATCCGAACGCAGCGAGATCGAATAGCTGCCCACGTTCGAGATGATGCCGTCCTCGACCGCCACGACTTCATAGCGCGCACGATCCGCCGCCTTGGTCGCTCGCTCGGCCTTGCAGCCGTCCGGCGTACCGACGCGGATATCCTGTCCGAGGTGAACGCCAGACTTGGAACACCATGGCGTTGATCCGCTCGAGCGGGTCTCGCAGTAATTGTCACGCCACGGCGCGACGTAGTTGCGCGTGTCGCACTGGTCGCCACCCTTGATGCCGCCGCCCCAGCGATAGACCTGGGTTTGCGCGATGGCGGGCGCGTCCTTGATCGGGAACAGCATGTCGGGAACCAGCACGGCCGGCTCCAGCGCGCCTGTGCCGCTGCTCGGCGCGAGATTGCCCGGCCGGAAATAATAGAACGAGGCCGCGACTGGCGTGGGCGTCGGGGTCGGCGCGGTTGGCGGCGTTTCCGGGGTCGGCGCTGGCGGCGTCACCGGAGGCGTTTCAGGTACTGTTGGCGTCTCTGCGGTTTCCGTCGGTGCAGGCTCGGTCGGTACTGGCAGTGGCGGCAGTTCTTCGCCCGTCTCGGCGCTCACTGGAGGCTTGCCATCGCCTGTATCGATCGCGGGGTTTTCCGGCTTGCCATCGTCGAACGGCGTGCCGTCGGCAGGCGCGCCGGTATTGCCATTCGGGTTGGGTACGCCGCCCGTCGATCCCTCGGCAGAAGGATCAAGCGGATCGACCGCCACCAGCGGAGGCGGCGGAGGCGGCGCGTTCGGGTCTTCCGGAACGGTCTCTTCCTTGGCCGCGATATCAACCCACGGCCACAGCAGCACATTGCCTGCGTCGCACGCCGACAGCGTCACGATTGCAAAAACCGAAACCGCGCCAAGACGTAATGAAGACAGTTTCATCCCGCCAACTCCCCACACACATTTCACCCTCCCGCCTGCGGCGGGGGGCGTCCGCCCGCGCTAGCGCGTCTGGGCCACAAACAGGCTTTCCGCGAATTCCCTGGCTTCCGCCTCGGTGATGCAACTTGTCGGGCCATCGATCTCGCGGCATTCGAAGTCGATCAGATAGTCCGCGCCGTAACGCGAGAAAGCCAGCGAGGCGACAGCTTCGCCCAGCGTGAACTTCATCGCTTCCTTGTCGCCTACAGCCGCCTGACCCGTGCCGGTGTAGGCCTTCATCGAGCCGTTCACGATCGCGTCGTAGCGGGGCAGGTGGTAGGTCGCGAAATAGCCGTCCTTGGTGACGACGGGCGGCGTCGGACGATCGCTTGCCGTCTGCACGATGCCCGAAGGCAGAAGCATCGGCACCGGCGAGGGGCCGTCCTGCCCGGCGGTCTGCACCGTGGCAGGCGCATCTGCGGGTCGCTTGGCAGTGAAATCGGCGCGCGCCTTTTCCCAATCAACCGTCTGCTCGGTGGAGGGGGCCGATGCAACTTGCACAGGCGCTTCTTCGCCAGCAGGCGCAGGCGTGTTGGCCGCCGCTGGATCGGCTGGCGTTTCCTGCGTGCAGGCCGCCGCGAACAGGGCCGCGCCGGCGAGGATCAGAAGTCTCATTATTTACCTCCGGGCTGAGCCGTCATGTTCGGCTCGGCATATGAAATGTCGGCGGCGCCCGCCAGCTTCTTCGCAATCTCACGCATCGCAGGCAGGCGCGTATCCGCTGCCGAGACGCCCGTATGCACCAGCACAAGCTCGTTCGAATACGTGACGCGGTCCAGCTTCAGGCTGTCGAATTCAGGTCGGCCAGCCTTCCACGCCTCAAACTTCGTCCGCGCAGACGCCTGATCGCGCCAGAATGAGTCGATGATGTCCTTCACCTTGCCGTCGTCCTTGAACTTTACGACGATCTCCATGCCCATGTTCACCGCGCCGCCGGGCGCTTGGTCGAACTGAACGCCGGGCAGGCTGCTGCCCGGCTCTGGCGCTGCAGCGGGCGGATTGGCGGATAGCGGCGCCTCGAACGTAGCGGCTGCTGGCGCCGGTGTTTCGGGGCCGGTCAGCGCGAAAACACCGACAACCGCTGCAACAATGCCCAGCGCACCCGCGGCCACAGGGGCGGCGCCTCTGAAGCGGTTTTCCCCCGGCGGGGCTCCCTGAATATCGGCCACAGCCATTCTCCCTCTCCTCAGGACGGGCTGAAATGACAGAACCGGCGTGTTTTCAATCGCCTCTGCATCACACAGCAAGTCCCCGCCCCTTAACGCCTATTGAGCCGGTGCGTTCGCAAGATTCAGCATCTTGCCCCCGCACGGCCTGAAACACATGTCCGGCGACCCTGCGATAGGCGTGCCGCCGGGATAGGCCGAACATTTCCCCGAACACTGCATTTCCGTGCGCGGCATCGTCGATTGAAGCAGCCGGGTCCGCAGGTCCGATGGCACCGCGCTCGGATACTTCGCCTTCAGCAGCGCCAGAGCCGCCGAAACGTGGGGCGCCGCCATCGATGTCCCGTTTTCGTAGGAATAGTAGCACTGCGCCACCGACGTGCCGGGCTTGGCCGGGTCCATGCAGTTCTTCGAGAACTTGGTGGAGAGCACGCCGTCAGGCCGTCCGTCCTTGTCATCGTCACGGCTCATGTCGCCGCCCGGCGCCATGATCGACACCTTCGCCCCATAGTTCGAATAGGGTGTCAGCACGCCGCGCGCATCGTTCGCCGCCACAGAGATGACGTTGTCGCATCCACCGGGTGCGAAGTATTTCACATCGACCCGTGCATTGCCCGCCGCCGCCACCACGATCGCGCCGGCAGCGGTCGCATCGTTGATCGCTGACTGCATCGAAGCGGGGCAGGGCTCGAACAGGCCGATCGACAGGTTGATGATGTCGGCCGGCTTCGAGTTCCAGATTTCCTTGCCCTGCGTGTCGCGCGCCGGAACCGTGCCCGCCGCCCAGCGGATCGCGTCGTTGATGTCCGACAGCTTGCCGCCGCAACGGCCGAGTGCGCGCACCGGAACGATGGTCACGTCCCAGTTGCCGCCGGCCACGCCCGCTGAATTGTTGGTCGAGGCGACGCCGATCGTGCCGGCGACGTGCGTGCCGTGGAACGTGTCCGACGTCGTGGTGCTCGCCACGTCGCACTTGTCGCCCGGATCGTTCGCGTCGTTGTCGCGTCCGTCGCCGTCATTGCCCATCATCGGGTCGGAGACCATGTCGTATCCCGGCGCAAGGTTGGGCGACCCCTTGATGTCCGGGTGGTTCATCTGCAGGCCGGTATCGACCACAGC
>JAUYSA010000165.1 GCA_030696545.1 Hyphomonadaceae bacterium | reverse complement strand
GACTTTCGTCGGGATGAGTGGAGGGAGGGTGGTGCGCGGTGGTTGGAGTATGCGCGTTGCTGCAGCTTGTGGCTGGCATGCGTGAGCACGCCCTCGTCCTTCGACGGGCGCACGCTTCGCGTGCTGCTCAGGATGAGGGCTGTCGGGCTGCTGTGTTGCGCAGCGGGTTGGGTTTCCTTGATTGGGTCGTTCGTCTCTCGGGGCAGATCAGACGCCATGGCCTGTGTGCCAATCAAAGGGTCACGGCGGCGGTTCATCTGGAGAGTTGAGGCGACGTTTCGCACCAGCTCTGCAAGCACGCGCAGCATCGCTGTCAGCCAGAGCTGAGGAAGCGATGGGGTTCCGAATCCGTGTGCGCGGGTTTGTGCCGGTGTCATGGGTGAGAGTATGACCCTCACATCCCGCCCGGTTGAATCTGGAGGGCGCTATCCCTCATTCTTTTGGGGCTAGGTTATTGAATTCGTGGGCGAAGAATTTTCGCTGTCCTACGAATTCGATATCGCTCTATCCCCCAATCTCGTGATCACTAGAGCTTGTCATCCCGGCCGTAGCGGAGCGGAGAGCCTGGAGCCGGGAGCCATTGAGGGGGTATCGTGCTGGCGCGATGGGTCCCGGATAGCGCTGCGCGCTTCCGGGATGACAAGTTGAGGGCGCGGCCCCTGGGTTCCGGCTCACGCGCTTTGCGCGTGTCCGGAATGACGATTGGGGTGAGTGGGCCGCGCTACGGCGCGCCGCCGGAGCTTGCGGGCGTTGCGGGCGCGGCTGGGGGCGTGGCTGCAGCGGTGGGGCCGGGGGTTGCGACCTTGGGAGCTTCGAAGCGCTGTTTCATGGCGGCGGCGAAGGCGTCGACTTTTGGCGCGTCGGCCAAGCGGCGGACGGCTTCGGAGAGGGCGGCGCCGGAGACGTCGGCTTGCGATGTGATGAGATCAAAGCTGGCCTTGTTGGCGTTGCCCTCCATCGCGCCGGCGTAGGCGCGGAGCTGGGCGACCATGCCGGCGTCCTTCGCCATGCGGGCGGCGATGGCTGTCTTGAAGATGGTGTCGCCGTCCTTCTTCTGCGCCTGACCGGCGGGCGGCAGCATCGAGATCATAGCCTTTGCCGCTTCAGGCCATTTGCGGTCGCGCCAATAAGCGTCGGCGAGGAGCGATTTCGCTTCGACACCCTCAAGCGGTTCAACGAGTTCGATGACGTGATCGTAACGGGCGAGATCGCGATAGGCGGCGGCTTCGAGGAGGCGGCGTTCGAGCGCGAGTTCTTTCGGAAGCTGCGGCTGGCGCGTTGTGTTGATGGCGGCAAGCGCCTTGTCCGGCCGCTTGTCCCACAGATAGATCGTTGCGAGATCGACCGCGACCGCGGCCTTGCCGACGCCGCGAATGCGGTTGTCGACCTGATATTGCAGGAGAACGCTGGCGGGCTCCAGCAGGTCGAACGCCACGAGGCGTTGCGCGAGCTTTCGTACCATCTGATCGCCGTCGGGGCCGATCGGCATAAGCGTATCGTCGAATTCGTAGAACAGGGCGACGGCCTGGATGGGGTCGAGGCGGTCCGCCTCCCCGTTCAGGAACAGGCGGCGGAAATAGTCGGAGAGCTTGATGCGCAGGTCACGCGCGCCGGGCGCGGTGGCGTCGCGCAGGGCTGTCGACTGGGCCAGCAGCAGGGCGTCGCGGAAGCGGCCGACGCGCATATACTGGTCTGCGAGGATACCGACCGTCGCCATTTCGACTTCGTCGCCGCGCCAGCGATAGCGCAGGGCTTCGAGTTCGGTTGCGGCTTCGTTGGCGCTCATCTTGCCAGCGACGACGCCTAGTTCGAGACGCTTGAGTTCAGCGCGCACGGCGATGGGCTCCAGCGCGTCCTTCGAGAGGCGCGCGAATTCGTCATAGGCGGCGGCGGGGCCGTCGATGACCGAACGCAGCGTGGCGAGGATGAGCTGGCCGCGTTCCTTGATTTCGGGATCACCATTGGCGACGGCAGCGTTCGCCTGGCGGCGGGCGGTGTCGTAGTCGTTAGCGCGCAGGGCGGCGTCTGCCCAGGCGACGGCGAACCCGGCGGCGCGCCCGGAAGGATAGGCGAAAATCTGCTTGTCGGATGCGCGGAAGAATTCGAGGGCGCGTTCCCATTCAGCGCGCTCGACCGCGATCATGGCGCGCCAGAGGGCGGCGGAAGGATCGCCCCGCAGAACGCCACGGGCGAGATCATCGTCGGCGGGCTTCAGGCGGCCGGCCATGTAGTTTGCGACGCCGCGCATACCAACAAAGCTTGGGTCCTGCTCCAGCTCGGGGCGGTCTTCGAGCGCGACCTTGAGAACGCCAAGCGCTTCGTGGGCGTGATCATGGCCGAGATGGAAACGGACAAGATCAAGCGCAGCGCTGGCGCCAGCGGGCGTCGAGGGATCAAGCGCGGCGGCGGCGGATTCGAGACCCGAGAGCTGCTCGAAATAGGCGGCGCCTCTGGCGGCGCCCCAGCCGGCGAAGTCGATATAGGCGGGATTGGCGGCCACCACTTCCAGGCCGCTGTCGGCGATCATTTCGGGCGTCGATTGCACGGTCGACGCCATTGAAACGACAACACGCTCGCCCTCGATCGTGACGACGACATTGTCTGACTTCGGCGCGATGGCGAGGCCGTGGGCGGTGGCGGGGAGCGAGGCTTCGACGAAGTCGCGCGGTGTTGGGGATGCCGAGGACGGGCCATAGGAGACCGCGACGGCGAGCTGATCGCCGATCACTGGGTCTTCGAACCAGACGAGGCCGGTGGCGCCGACGAGCATGGTCTCGATGCGGGCGCGACCGCCCTCGCCTGCGCGGCGTGTGGGGGCGAGGAAACGTTGCGGCTTGATGGCGGTGGGCGCGAAGCGGAGATTCCAGACGGACTCGTCCATGTCGGCGGAGACGGTGAGGCCCTTCGGAATTTCGAGTCGCATGAGCGTGGCGTCTTTCACGCGCAGGGTGCGGACGCGATAGCCGGTGGGTAGCTGGGTGGGATCGACCTTGAGGTCTGCATTGGCGGCAAAGACGGCCCAGATGGCGGAGCCGCGCGCGAAGACGGCGCCGGGTGCGGGGGCGGCGAACGGGATCTGCAGCTCCAGCCCGTTGGCGAGCGGAGACGCCTTGACGTTGATGAGGCCGTTGCGGGGCGCAGGATCATGCCAGTTGCCGGACATGACGGTGATACGCTGTTCGCCGCCCAGAATGTTGTTGGCGACGACAGGCGTGGGTGAAGCGGCTTCTTCTTCGAGCGGCGGCGGCTTGGGCGGAGCGAGCAGGATCGGGTTTGATTTTTCAGCGACGGCCTGCGGCTTTGGCAGCGCAGGCTTTGCGGGCGTGGCGGTGGCGGGCGGCGCGGGCTTCGAGATGTCGACGACGAGCACATCGCCTTCGAGGAAGTGCTTGATCGGCAGCTTGTCCTTCGAGGTGATGGTGACGACATAGCCACGGTCTGTGTTCTCGCCTTTGAAATCGGCGAGGTTGGGCGGCGGCGAAATGCGCAGGTAGGCAAGATCGGGCTTGGCGCGTTTGGCGAACTGCAGCTTGAGCGTGCCCTCGGCCTGGCTAACGACCTTGTAGCTGACCCGGGCGGGCCAGTAGAAGGCGACGCGCGAGCTATCGCCTGACTGGCTTCCGCGGACTTCGAGTGGTTCGAGCGCGGCGGGCGGCGGGATGGCGGCGACGCGCTTGGCTTCGGCCTCCTTCGCTTTCACGGCGGCGAGCGGGGATACGAGTTTGGGCGGCGAAGCGGTGGAGGATTCCGGGATCAGGTCGATCGCGGTGAGATCGACAGATGTGGAGACGGCGAGGCGCGGGGCCTGTTTGAGGCCGATGCGGGCCGTCATGCCGTCGGGGTCCATGAAGGTGACGGCGGCCCAGCTGGGCAGGCCTTCCTTCAGCTTGTCGAGATTGATTGTGACCTTCTGGTCGAAGGTGAGGATCAGGACCTGGTTTGAAACTTGTGCCTTGATCTTCGGCGCGGCTTCATCGCCATCGCCCCACTTCGCGGTGATGCGGGCGTAGCCCGGCGCTTCCTTGAAGGAGAACTGTACCGGCTTGTCGGCGAAAGCAGGCGCGGACATGGAAATGGCCGCCGCTCCCATCATGGAGAGGCGGATCGCCCAGCTGGAAGGAGGGCGAAGCAGGCTCACGCTGGCGTTTTC
>JAUYSA010000017.1 GCA_030696545.1 Hyphomonadaceae bacterium | reverse complement strand
AAACCCTCCGCATGATGGACGAGGACCCGGACTACTGCGCCATCGTCACCGCCGGCCTCGCCGACGCCCATGCCAAGCTCGACTTGCTGATCTATCTCCGCGCCTGCGAGATCATGGGCCTCCGCTCCCGCGCCCGAGACTTCAAGGCAAACCGCACCGCCAGCCGCTCAGGCCGCACGCCGCAGGATTGCTGGACCAGCTTCCGCAGGCTCATCATCCGCTTCGAGGACTACGAACGCCTGGCTCATCGCCGCGCCGAAGCCATGCAGCGCGACCGCGCAAACAGCCCCCTCCGTCTTGATGCTACGCATCAATCCACCTCCCCCACGCTCCGCGTGGTGGAGGACTCAGTGATCACGCTCCAAGTCCTCCACTGCCGCAGGCGGGGGAGGTGGATCGGCGCGTCTTCGCGCCGAGACGGAGGGGGCTGCGCGCTTCCGCGCGGACCTCCCACCCCAGCCAACTCAAAATTTCAGATCAATCACCTCAGCCGCGCCGCGACTGAGAACGCCCCCGTGCGCCTCACGCCGCTGGCGGCGCGCCTTCCGGCTTTGCGGCAGGCACGCCGCCCGCCATCACCAGACCAGCAGCCCCCGCGCCAACGCCAAGCGCAATCAGCGCCAGCCAGTAGCCGAACCGCTCCTGCAGCATGTTGCCCAGCATCTGCGCGCCCATCGCATCCATGCTTCCGGGTCCGCCAAACGGATTGCCGCCAGCATCGCCAAGCGGCGAAGACGCCTCGGCCCTTCCGCCGCCCTGTTGCTCGCGCATGTCGCGGCTGGCGCTTTCCTTCCACCACCACACCGTGCCGAACACGAGGGCGAGACCGAGAAGGCTCGTCACCAGCGCATTGCGCCCCGCCGTCTTGCCCTTGCTCACGAAGGTCAGGCCAAGCCCGGCCAGGATCACGATGGCTGCGGCGATGGCGAAGAAGTTCATGCCAAGGTCAGACGTCGATGCCGACGTATCGATCCCACCGCCATTGCCGGAATTCCGCCCAAGCCCGCCGAGCCCGCCCATCTGCTGGCCCATCTGCTTCTCGAAATCAGGGTTGGCCGTCATCTTGCCCTGCATGAGTTCGATGCCGGAAGCTGTCGCCACATCGACGTTCTGGCACGACACCGCAACCCATGGCAGCACAAAGGCCAGCAGCGCCACGATCTTGGCGATGCGCACGATGTTCATCAGGCTCATTATCGTCCCCAGTGCAGCCCCGGCTTTTCAGCCCTCAACCATTCTCGCGTCGTGCGAGGAAGGCCAGACGTTCGAACAGCTGGATATCCTGCTCGTTCTTCAGCAACGCGCCGTGCAGCGGCGGAACCAGCTTGTTCGGATTTTTTTCGCGCAGCGTTTCCACATCAATGTCTTCCGACATCAGAAGCTTCAGCCAGTCGAGCAGTTCGCTCGTCGATGGCTTCTTCTTCAGCCCCGGCACATCGCGCATCTTGTAGAAGGTGGCGAGCGCCTCGCTCACCAGCCGCTTCTTGATGCCCGGAAAGTGGACGTCGATGATCGCGTTCATCGTCGTGTCGTCCGGGAATTTTATATAGTGGAAGAAACAGCGGCGCAGGAAAGCGTCGGGAAGCTCCTTCTCGTTGTTCGACGTGATGATCACCACCGGGCGAACCTTCGCCTTGATCGTCTCGTCGGTCTCGTAAACGTAGAACTCCATGCGATCGAGTTCCTGCAGAAGGTCGTTCGGAAACTCGATGTCGGCCTTGTCGATCTCGTCGATCAGAAGGACAGGGCGCACCGGCGCGGTGAACGCCTCCCACAGCTTGCCCTTCTTGATGTAGTTGCGGATGTCCTTGGCGCGCTCTTCGCCGAGTTGGCCGTCACGCAGGCGAGCCACCGCGTCATACTCATAGAGACCCTGGTGCGCCTTGGTGGTCGACTTGATGTGCCACTCGATGATCGGCATCCCCAGCGAGCGCGCGATCTCCAGCGCCAGCATGGTCTTGCCCGTGCCCGGTTCGCCCTTCACCAGAAGCGGCCGCTCCAGCGCGATCGCGGCGTTCACCGCCACCCGGAGGTCATCGGTCGCCACATAATGGTCGGACCCCTCGAAACGCTTCTTGTCGGCCATGTCGAAAACCCTGTTGTAACAATCACCCCGGTTAGAGCGGATTTGGGGGGCATAGGGAAGCCGCCCCCTCCCGAGGTTACGCAACCACAAGCAAAACTTAAGGAACGGCGGCTAGACCCGTGGTTCGGCCACGTCCAGACTTCCCCACGATTCCGGGGCAGATGTACCCGGCCGGGAGGATTGGATGCCGCTCAAACTCTCGCTCAAGCCGGGCGAACGCTTCGTGGTCAACGGGGCGGTCCTGCAGAACGGCGACCGCCGCGCGGTGCTGCTCCTGCAGAACAAGGCGTCCATCCTGCGCGAGAAGGACATTATCCAGCCCGACGACGTCAACACGCCGGGCAGGCGGATCTATTTCCCGATCATGATGATGTACCTCGACCCATCCGAGGCCAACAAATTTTACGACGAGTTCGTGCTGCGCCTGAACGAATTCATGGGCGCAATCCGATCCACGGACATTCTCAAGGACTGCGTGTCGCTGTCCCGCGAGGTCATGTCCGCCGATTATTACAAGGCGCTGACCAGGTGCCGGAAACTTCTAACCTACGAGCAGGGATTGCTGGGCAATGTCCATTCAGGCGTACCAGAACGCGGCGAAGAAGACTGAAGGCCCGCGTCAGACCGAGTACCGCGCCTTTGCGCAGGCGACTCGCGGTCTGATCGATGCGTCCAGTCTTCCCACCACCGAAGTCGGCCGCCGCGCAGAGGCGCTGGCCGCCAACCGGCGCCTGTGGTCGCTGCTCGCGGCTGACTGCGCCGCTGAAGGCAACCAATTGTCGCAGCCCCTCCGTGCGCAGATCATCTCCCTGTCCATGTTTGTCGACCGGCACTCAAGCCAGGTCATGCGTGCAGGCGCGCCGATCGACGTGCTGATCGAGATCAACCGCACGATCATGCAGGGCCTCTCGCCCAGCCAAACACCGTCTGTCGCCGGACTGTCGTAACCAACTGCTAACCATCTGTTCTCGTTAGTGTTTCCGTAGTAATTTCGGTTCCCGCGACACACCTCTAATTAAGACCTCTCCGGTTATGTGGGTGCATGTTGGCGCAAAACGCGCTGACGGCTGATCAAAACGATCGGCCTCTGACCCAGAACGGAGACGTGTGTCATGCTTAGCGTGAACTCAAACTTTGGCGCGTCCATCGCGCTGCAATCCCTCAACTCCACCAACAAAGAACTGAACGAAGTCCAGAACCGGATTTCGACCGGCCTCAAGGTCGCCTCGGCCCGTGACAACGGCGCTGTTTACGCGATCGCTGAAGGTCAGCGCGCCCGCGTGTCGTCCGTCGCCGCCGTCAAAGACGGTATCGATCGTGCGTCATCCGTGGTCGACGTTGCCCTCGCGGCCGGCAAGTCAGTTGGCGATATCCTGCAGAAGTTGAAAGCCAAAGCCGTCGCCGCCCAGGCCGACGACCTGACTTCCGACCAGCGTGATGCGCTCCAGGTTGATTTCGCGAGCCTCCGTCAGCAGATCGACACCATTTCCAACGCCGCGCAGTTCAACGGCGCGAACCTGGCTGTCGGTAACACAGCTCTGAACGTTCTGATCTCCGACCTTGGCGGCTCGACGGCCGCCACGGCTGCCGGCGTTCAGACGCTTGCTGCGACGACGCCGCTGTCGGGTTCGGCCCTCGTCAACGACCTGGCCAGCACGTCTGACGGCGATATCATCGAATTCGCGCTCACGGGCACGGGCGGCTCGACCCTTACTATCGGCGTCGAACTGACTGCTGGCATGACGATCGATGGTTTTGTCGAAGCCGTGAATGCTCAGGCTGGCGGCAAGATCTCGGCCTCGTACGACGACACAACGGGTCAGATCACCTACCTGATCAACGACACGGCGTTCGACGACCTGGCGGTCGATGCTGGCGGCGCTGCCGAACTCGGCGACGGCGTTCTCACAGCTGACGTCTCCAGCGCCGGCGACAACACCTTCCAGGTCACGGGTTTCGACTTCTCGCTGACCGGTTCGATCCTGTCGCCGATCGCTTCCACGGACATCTCGACGTCCACGGCTGCTGCGACGACCGCCTCGAACGCCATCGACACGGCGATCACCAGCCTGAACCAGTCGCTCGCGACCATGGGTTCGCAGGCAGCCGCTCTGGACATCCAGAACGACTTCCTCGGCAAACTCTCGGACGTGATCGAGCAAGGCATCGGCAACCTCGTCGACGCCGACCTGGCGAAAGAATCGGCCCGCCTCCAGTCGCTGCAGATCAAGCAGCAGCTCGGCGCGCAGGCCCTCTCGATCGCCAACCAGGCGCCGTCGCTGATCCTGTCGTTCTTCCGCTAACCGGCTCTGACCCCTGGCGGTGAGGCCCGGGGTCGATGAGCTGAGGCTGCAATCGGGAGGGGCGGGGCCTTTTGGGCCTCGCCCCTCTGCCGTTTTTGCCTACCTGCTGCCGCCTTCCAGCCCGGCAAATCATGCCGAGGGGTAAATTTGATTCAGCCCGGCGTTAGCAATCGGCTCCGCCGTTAACTTCTAAACCCATTGAAACAAGGATATTTTACGCGGGCTGTTAACCTTAACAGACTGGCATGGGACTTGAACTCCCATGGTCTGTCCAAGCCCGTATTGGGCGTGAACGGATTGTCTGCGCAGGAGCATCAGCCATGCTGAGCGTCAATACGAACTACAGCGCCATGGTCGCGCTCCAGAACCTCAACTTCACGAACAATGAGCTTGAGGGCGTTCAGAACAAGATTTCGACGGGCCTCAAGATCTCGAGCGCCCGCGACAATGGGGCGATCTACGCGATCGCCGAAGGGCAGAGGAGCCGGGTCTCCTCCGTGGCCGCCGTCAAGGACGGGATCGACCGCGCCAACTCCACGATCGACGTCGCCCTCGCGGCCGGCAAATCGATCGGCGAGATCCTGCAGAAACTGAAGGCGAAGTCGGTCGCAGCCCAGGCAGACGACCTCACGCCCGACCAGCGCAATGCGCTGCAGGCCGACTTTGACTCGCTGCGCGGACAGATCGACACAATCGCAAACTCGGCCCAGTTCAACGGCGCAAACCTCGCCGTCGGCAGCTTTGATTTCAACGTTCTGATCTCGGACCTTGGCGGCTCGACGGCCGCCACGGCTGCTGGCGTTCAGACGCTTGCGGCGACGACGCCGCTGTCGGGTTCGGCCCTCGTCAACGACCTGGCCAGCACGTCTGACGGCGATATCATCGAATTCGC
>JAUYSA010000511.1 GCA_030696545.1 Hyphomonadaceae bacterium | reverse complement strand
TCGACAGCCGATGACGCGCCCAAGCCGTAGAGGACGTCAGTAACAACGGCGGCCAGCGCGAACGTCCCGAATGTCAGTGGATCGAGACGTGCTGCGAGAAGCAGGAAGATGCCGGCAAGTGCGATTTGTGCGAACGCCATGGTCACGACGTTCCAGACCAGCGCCCCGCCGATAGCCGAACCCATCTGGGGCGCTTTGGCGCCATAGGGCGCAGGCGGAGTAGCCATCGCGTTACGTCCTGAAAGCTGGCCCCCAGGTCGTGATTGCAGCCTTTATGCCGTTGATCTTTTGATGTTTTCCAAGACGCTAACAGGCGACTTCAGGGCTAACCCATGATGTGTTCATTGGCTCAAACAAGGGTTTTGCCTTGTGAATGCTGCGGTGCAGCGAGCTCTTCGTCAGGATCTGTTCGTGGAACTCTGGGCGGCGCGACCTTCCGCCACCAACCGCTGTGTGGCCGGATCGAGTGCATCCTTGAGCCGTTGCGTGAATTCGGCACGCTTCAGGCCGGGCTCAATCGGCTTGAGAACCTCGAAGACCACGTGGCCGGGCTTGCGGAGGAAGCCGGAGCCTTGCCAGCAGAGGCCGGTGTTGAGAGCTACTGGCACGCAGGGTACTGCGAGTTCGTTGTACATGAAGATGACGCCCGGCTTGATGTCGGCGGGCGTGTCGGGGAGTTGGCGGGTGCCTTCCGGAAAGATGACGATCTGCTGGCCGGAGGCGAGGCCTTTCCTGGCGTCGGCGAGCATGAGCTTCATCGTCTTCGTGCCGCCGGCGCGGTCGATCGGGATGCCGACGCGCGAGGCGTAGATGCCGAACACGGGGAGCTTCAGCAGTTCCTTCTTCAGGATGTAGCCAGGGTTCTGGATGAATAGGAATGGCGCGATCGTGTCGTAGGTCGACTGGTGTTTCATCGCGATGAGGCCTGCGCCTTTTGGCAGGTGCTCCATGCCGCGGAACTCCGTCTTGATGCCGCATATGGCGCGCAGGCCGAGGCGCTGTGCGCCACTCCACAGGCGGATCGCGCTCATCGCCGCGCTGCGGGAGAACAGCGCGACGGGCATGAAGACCAGGCCGATGACGACCATGGTGACATAGAACCAGACTGCGTAGAGCAGCGAGCGGATGAAGGTCATCAGGTCTTTTCCGGAGTGAGCGCTGCGGTGCGCAGGCCCGCGAGGCGATACTTGATCCATTCCTCGATCAGCGTCTTCGCGGTGGCTGTGTCGCGATACCAGTCGGCGGGGCGGACCTTGGTGGTCATCACCGCGTGCGGAATGAAATGGCCTTCGGGCATTGCGCGCTTCAGTTCGAACAGCGCGCGCTCCATGTGGTATTCCGACGTGACGACGATGATGTGCTCGACCTTGTTGCGGCGCGCCCAGTCGGCGACTTCGTCGCCATTGCCTTCGGTGGAGGCGGCGGCTTTGCCAAGCGTTACGCAGCAATCGATCTGGTCGACATCAACTTTGGCTACGCGGGCGATGTCGGCTGGCGTTGCGTCGACGTTTACGCCGGAGATGAGCAGCGGAAGGTCGAGCGAGTCTGCCAGTTGGACGGCCGAGATGATGCGGGCATCCGACGCGCCTGTGAGCGAAGCGACGGCTTCGGCTTCGACCGGCGGGTCTGGCGAAACGGCGCGGTCGGCGCGGGCGACGAAGCGTGAGAAGTCCCAGCCCGCCAGCAGGAGAGCGGCGGCAAGGACGATGACGAAGACGCGGAGCACAAAACGCACAGTATCAGGACCAATCTTGAGTGTGGGTCTTTTTCAAGGTCCGGACCATGAAATCAAACCATGTCGGAAAGCGACCGCATGACGGTCACTTTCGCGGCCAGCATAGACGCAATTCCTGCAACCAGCGGTGATACGCCGAGAATAAGTCCATCGGCCAGCGACAGGGAAAGCTGTGGCAAGAGCCAGATCTGCTGATCCGACTGTTTCACCACGAACAGGATGAACGCCGCCGCGCCGAACGCCAAGAGGGCGCCGAGCGCGCCGGCCTGCACACCAAGCATGAGGAATCGACGCTCGAACAGGCCTGCTATGAATGTGTCCTTTGCGCCTGTGAGATGGAGCAGCTCCACCATGTCGCGGCGGGCGAGGAGGGTGGCGTGGGTTGCGAAGGCAATGACGGCGAGGCCGGTGGCGCCGAGCAGGCCTACAGCAACGAGGGCGACGAGGCCGGCGGAGTCGGTGGCGCGTTTTACATCCTTCGACCAGACAATGTGATCGTCGACGGTTGCGTCTATGCCGGCCGCCATGAGCGCGCTGGACAGGCGCTCACCCGCGCCGCCAGCGGCGGAGGAGGCGCGCGTTGCTTCTGCGGCGATGAGGTGAGGCAAGGGCAGGTCAGCGGGCACGCCGGTGGGGCCGAGCCAGGGACGAAGAAGTTCTTCCGACTCGGCGCGTTCAAGCGCGCGGGCGGAGGTGATCTCGGGCGTCGCCTTCGCAATGGCGACGGCGCGCGCGGTGGCGGCGTCATCGCCACGCACGCGTATGGTGATCTGGCCGGTGACGCGATCGGTCCATTCATCGGCGGCGGAATAGGCGGACCTTGCGACGAGGCCGGAGAGCGCGGCGAGGAAGCAGAGCGCGCAGACGACGAAGAACAGCGCGGCTTCGCGTGCATCTTCCTTCGGCAGCAGGGGCGAGAGCGAAGGCTTCATGCCGGCTCTGCCTGCGCGGGTTCGAGCGGCGCGGGGACGCGGACGACCATGCCGTCGGCGAGGCGCAACACATCGGTTTTGGCTTTGCGCACGAGGGCCAGGTCGTGGGTGGCGATCAGGACCGTGGTGTTCAGGCGCTTGTTGAGTTCGCGGAAGAGGCGGAACAGGCGGTCGCCCATCTCCTCGTCGACATTGCCGGTCGGTTCGTCTGCGATGATGAGGTCTGGCTTCACGACAACCGCGCGGGCGATGGCGACGCGCTGCTTTTCGCCACCCGAAAGCGTGGCGGGGCGGGCATCCAGCCGGTCGCCCAGGCCGACCCATTTCAGCAGCTCGATCACGTCATCGCGGTAAGTTTTTTCGTGCTGGCCGAGCACGCGGAGGGGAAGCGCGACATTTTCGTAGGCTGTCAGGTGGTCGAGTAGCCGAAATTCCTGGAAAACCACCCCGATACGGCGGCGGAAGGGGGCAAGCTCCTTGCGGGTGAGTCGGCTGGTATCGACCCCGAACATCGAAACCCTGCCGGCCGTAGGTCTTAACGCCAGATAGGCCAGTTTCAGCAGGGTGGACTTGCCGGCGCCCGACGGGCCGGTGAGAAATGTCATCGATCCCGGCCTAAGTTGCAGGGAAACATCAGCAAGAACATCGGCTTCCGGCCCATAGGACAGGCCAACCCGATCTAGCCGGATAACGGGTTCATCTGTGGTTAGGTCGCGTTCCCGCATGAATCTCCGGGGGCAGGCATGTTTCTGAATCCAGCCCTAATTGGACTATATTAACCGCTTCTATGATTCCGATAGTGCGATGATCCTTGTCTGCCCCTCTTGCGATACGCGGTACTTCGCTGACGACTCCTCCATAGGGAAGGAGGGGCGTCGCGTTCGTTGCGCGACCTGTGGCCATGCCTGGCATGCGAAACTGCAGGAAGAAGAGGGCGAGATTGCACCCGTCGCGGAGACCGGGCTGACGCGTGAGCAGGTGGAACGCCTGCGCCAGACGGCGGCTGAGAACACCAAGGCGCGGGCTGGCCCCCATGCCGAATTCCGGGCGCGGGAACATGCCAAGCGCAAACGCCATCATGGCCGCGCCATTACCATTGCCTGGGCGAGCGGATTTGCGCTGTTCGTTCTGGCAGGCGGCGCCGCCGTGCTGTTCCGCAACGAGGTGGCCGAGGCCTTCCCGCGTGCAGCGTCTATCTACAAGCTGGTCGGCCTCGATGTGAACCGCTTCGGGCTGACGTTCGAGAATGTGCAGGCCCGGCGGACATTCGACGGGACGACGCCGGTGCTGACCGTCAGTGGCTCGGTCATCAACGGCAGCGACGAGCGGCTCGAGACGCCGCAGCTTCGCGTCACGCTGAAGGATGAAGCGGGTAATGCTGTGCAGACCTGGACCGACAAGTTCAGCGTGCCGGCGCTTGGTCCCAACGAGCGGACCGAATTTGCATCGCGCTTCGAGGCGCCGCCGGTCGAGACCTATCGCCTGACCGTCAGCTTCGTGCGCGAGGACGGCGACGAGCCGATGGGCGCCGATGCCGATGTCGAGGCCACGAAAGAGGGCGTTGCGCCGGCGCCTGCTGGCGAAACTTCGGGCGCCAAGCCGGCGAATGCAGCGGACTCGCCTGCATGGTCTGGCGGTGATGGCGCGGATGAACATGCTGCGGCTGGGCCGGTGAACGCTGAGCCTGCAGCCGCGCCCGCGGCCGCGACGCCTGCCGGGGAGAGCGACCATCACTGATCTTTCGGTTCCGCCGAATGTCGATGTCCTGCTGAGCGCGGACGAGGTCCACAGGCGGATCGAAGCGCTGGCGGATCAGCTTGCGCCCAGGGTTTCCGAAGGATCGTGGACGGCGGTTGTGATCCTGCTGGGGGCTACGCCTTTTGCGTCCGACCTGATGCGTGCGTTTGCGCGGCGCGGGATCGACATGGGGTTCGATGGCCTGTGGCTGGAGAGCTATGCGGATGCGCGCGAGAGTTCGGGCCGGATGCTGGTGCGCGCGGATGTGGCGCGGCCGGTTGAGGGGCGGGGCATCCTGCTGGTTGATGATGTCTTCGACAGCGGACGGACGATCTCGTTTGCGCGCGACCACATGCTGCACAAGGGCGCGAGCGAAGTTCTGACCTGCGTGTTTGCACGCAAGCCCGAGGCGGTTGCCGAAGGTCTGGATGCGTGGGCGTGGGATGCGCCGCATCGCTATCTGGTCGGCTATGGCATGGACGACGCGGGGAAGATGCGCGGTTTGCCGTTCGTGGGCGCGATCAAGGGCGCTTGAGTTTGAGCGCCGTGGCGGGGTGGGTGGGTGCCCCCT
>JAUYSA010000418.1 GCA_030696545.1 Hyphomonadaceae bacterium | reverse complement strand
AAGCGGTCGCCAAGGCCTATCTCGCCGCGGCGATGGCGCGTCAGTAAAGGCGTCGAGATCGGCGGCGTTCAAGCCGCCGATCCGTCTCGCCCAACATGCGTCCGAGACCTCATCAAGCCAGGCTGCGGGCCTAGGCCGCCCGAGCCGGCGCCTCAGGTTTGGAGAATTCCATCACCCCGTCGGTGACAGGTCCGAACCGCAGGCTGAGCAGGTCCAGCGCGTAGTTCTGGTTCAGCTTCCAGGGCTTCGTCACCCCCTGCTTCGGGAACTGCCCGATCCCGCGCTGGACATAGCCGGACGAGAAGTCGAGCCAGGGCGTCGTCTGGATGTCGGACGAAAGATTCTTTGGCGTGACGGCTTGGGTCTTCGTCTTGTCCATGCGCTTGATGAGGCGGCAGGTGAACTCGCAGGTGAGGTCGCACTTAAGCGTCCACGAAGCGTTGGTGTAGCCGAAGATCGAAACCATGTTTGGCACGCCTTCGTACATCATGCCCTTGTAGGTGAGGCGCTTCGAGAGGTCGATTGCCTCGCCATCAACTTTCACTTCAGCGCCGCCGAGGAATTGCAGGTCGAGACCTGTGGCGCTGACGACGATGTCTGCTTTCAGTTCCTGGCCTGACGACAGCTTGATGCCGGCCTCCGTGAAGGTGTCGATCGTGTCGGTGACGATGGAGGCGCGGCCGGATTTCAGCTGGTTGAAAAGATCGCTGTCCGGGATCAGGCAGATGCGCTGGTCCCATGGATTGTATTTCGGATTGAAGTGAGTGGAGACGGGGTAGTCCGCGCCGAGCTCCTTCTGCGCCATATGCGCCAGCATTCCGCGAACCTTGTCCGGTTGTGCGCGGGCGCGATTGAAGAACAGCATCTGCAAGGCGACATTCTTCCAGCGCGTGAGGCCGTAGGCCGTCTTGCCGGGAAGGAATTTCTTGAGGCGGTTCGCGATCTTGTCCTCGGAAGGCCGCGAGACGACATAGGTGGGCGAGCGTTGGAGCATGGTGACGTGCGCCGCTGTCTTCGCCATTTCGGGAACGATGGTGACGGCGGTGGCGCCCGACCCGATGACGACGACTTGCTTGCCGGTGTAGTCAAGGTTCTCGGGCCAGAGCTGCGGGTGGATGAACTCGCCCTTGTATTGGGCGCGGCCGGGGAAGTCGGGCGTGTAGCCATGTTCGTAGCGGTAATACCCGCTGCACATCATGATGAAGGAGCAGGTGAAAGCGACTGGCTTCCCGTCATGATCTGCCGTGATGGTCCAGCGCGCGTCCTTGCTCGACCATGACGCTCCTGTGACGCGGTGGTGGAAGCGGATGTGTTTGTCGATGCCGTATTCGCGCGCGGTGTCGCGGACGTAGTCGCGAATCGAAGGTCCATCGGCGATCGACTTGGCGCCGGGCCATGGTTTGAAATTGTAGCCGAGGGTGTGCATGTCGGAGTCGGAACGAATTCCGGGATAGCGGAACAGGTCCCATGTGCCGCCGATGGCGTCGCGTGCTTCGAGGATCGCGTAGGTCTTGCCGGGAAGGCGGTGTTGCAGGTGGTAAGCCGCGCCGATGCCAGAGAGGCCGGCGCCAACAATCACAACGTCAAAGTGTTGAGCGCCCATGCCCGTATATTCTCCAAACCCTCGGTCAGACGGTATTGCCATTTTATTGAACCGCAATCGGTAGCCGTTGCGGAACGTGGTCGCCCCGAACAAGGGCTGGCCGGGGCGCCCGAGCGGAAGGCGAGGGGTCAAGAGATAGCCCTGTATAACGACGGGAATCGCGCCGGGGCCGTATCGAATCAGAAAATCCGCCTGCTGACCAAGTCCTTTCGGCAATTGCGATCGATTTTGCCCGCCCGCATGATTGCAAACAGGAAATCATGTTGCTTAAGTACCCCGGCGCCTCCCTAAAAGCATGGTTATCGGCTCTTCGAGGGGCGGTTCGGGTGGGCAACCCAAAAAAAAGCGTGTAACGCGGGGATCAGATGCGGGGCGACCGCGTTTATGCCCCGGTGCCGGTCTCCGGACACCGGGGAATACCTTTGGACAAGGGGATCGTAATGAAAAAAGCACTTTTGTGCGCCACAGCGGCCGCCACTATGGTGACTGCAGGCGCAACTGCGCATGCTCAAGAAGGCTGGTATGGTATCGGCAAGATCGGCGCAGTCGTTGATGGCATTCAAGACGTCGATGCTGCCTCTGGCAACAACGGCCAGATCGATGTTCGTTCTTCGCCGAAAGTCGACCCGGTATATGGGCTCGGCCTTGGTTATGGATTTGAGGCTTTCCGTCTCGAAGGCGTAATAAGCCACCGCAACAGTGAAATGGACGTTCCGGACAGCTTCATCGGCGTGCAGCCGGCTGGAACTGTTGGCCCGCTGGGCTCCGGTTCGACTCGCGTGACCAACCTGATGGTCAACGCGATCAAGGACTTCAACTTCGGCTCCAGCATCGTGCCGTATCTCGGCGTCGGCGTCGGCGCTGCTCGTGTCGACTCTCGGATCTCGTCGCTCTACGCGACCCCGGGTGGCGCTCAAGCCAACGGCTTCGACGACACCGACCACTCCTTCGCCTGGAACGCTCTTGCCGGTTTCGGCATCAAGCTGTCCGAGCAGATGACGGTCGATATCGGCTACACCTACACGTCGGCTGAAGATCTCTCCTACGTTGGCGTCGACGGCGACTATGACAGCCGTTGGGACGAACACGCGATCAGCGCTGGCCTGCGTTGGCAGTTCGCTGCTCCGCCGCCGCCGGCTCCGCCGCCGCCGCCCCCGCCGCCTCCTCCGCCCCCGCCTCCGCCGCCGCCTCCTCCGCCGCCTCCGCCTCCTTCCACGGAGACACAGGCTGCTCAGGCTTGCACGTCGCAGCCGGCTCCGTTCGTGGTTTACTTCGAGTGGGATCGCTCTGACCTCACTTCGGTCAACCGCGACACGATCAACGCCGCTGTTTCGCGTGCGAAGACCGGCGGTTGCTCGATCACGCTTACGGGCGTTGAAGGTCACACCGACTCGTCGGGTGGCGCTGCCTACAACGACAAACTCTCGGCTCGCCGTGCGGATGTTGTGAAGGAAGCTCTTGTTGCTGCCGGCGTCTCCGCCGCAGCGATCAAGACCGAAGCACGTGGCGAATCCGACCCGGCTGAAGCCCGTCCGGATGGCGCTCGCGAGCCTCTGAACCGCCGTGCGGAAGTGCAGATCACGATCGGCCGTTAATCTCGGTCTATCGTTATGAACTGAGGAGCAGCCCGGTCGAAAGACCGGGCTGTTTCCGTTTTGGGGTGAGGTGATGGGGCGGCTGGTTTGTACGCCCTCGTCTTTCGAGACGGCGCCGCGCGCCTCCTCAGGATGAGGGCTATCGGGCTGCGGTGGCGGGACCGACTCTCAATTTCGATGCGCTTCCAGTTGCCTGAATCGACGAGTCCTCCGCCTCCAAGCTCAGTCCCGCTGCTTCGAGCAAGCGGTTGATGGCGCCGACGAGTTCGATGGTGCGGGGCCGGTCGCCGCCAGCGAGGTTCTGGCTGAGGGCGCGGATGAGCGCGCGGAGTTGCGCCGGAGGAATGGCGGCCGTGATTTCGCGCAGATCTTCCGAGGCTGAGACGCGGGCGAGGGTGGGGCCGGTGGGGGCGATGCTGTTTGGGTCGATCTCGACAAGCATACGGTTTGAAACTCCGGTCCTGGCGCGCGTATGGGCGAGGACGTGCTGGCCGACTTCGATTTCGGCAGCGACGGCTGTGCCCTTGCCGCCTTCGTAGTCGCGGGGTGCGCCGAGGAAGCGGAGGGGCCAGCCATAGCTGGCGATGCGTTCGGCCAGGCGATGTTCGGCCAGCATGGTGAGATGGGTGAGCCCGCGCGAGAGGCAGAATTCGAGAATGCCGATCATCAGTTCGCGCTGATGATTCGACGGCCAGCGCGGATTGGCGGCGCGGCGATGCTGTGGCGCTGCGATCCAGCGGGAGATGTCCCAGACGTTTTCGAGTTCGGGAAGTTTCTCGTCTGACCAGTCGGCGAACTTCCTGAGCAGGGTCGGCTGGGTGGTGGGGTTGAGGCGGACCGAGGCGGCGACGTCTCCGAACGGATCGATGCTCATGAGATAGACGGCGTGTTCGTCGTCGAACTCGTCGGTCTCCTTGCCATCGCGCGAGGTAAGGCCGGACCAGCCATGGCCTTCGATGTAGAAGGCGTGGCGCATCCGGAACATCTGGTCGAGCTGAGAGCCATAGAAGTGCTGGTTCGCCAGCGAGACGACGTGAATCATTGCAGTTTCCCCAACCGGCCCAGCGGGGATTCCCGCTGTGGACATGGCCTGTGGGCAATATGCGTAGGGTTTCGCGGCTGGGCAACCCAAGGTTGTGTCATGGGTGGCCGTACGAGCGCGCGCGCCTGTAATCCCGCAGGTGGCTGCGGGTTTTGCGGATTGCTGTGGTGGGCGTCTATCCGGGTTCTTCAATCTTGTTGAAGGCGCGCACGGCGGGGCGGCTGATATTGCACGCGTTGAAATATTCGGGGCGGCCATGCCACCACCAGAGCGTGTCGATCTCGAACGCGCTGGGCGGGTTGAGCGTGTCGCGCGGCAGGCTGGCGATGTACTTCGCAAGGCGGCGGATGGCTGGCTCGCGATTGGCCAGCACGCGTTCAAGCGCAGTGATGCGCCGGGCGATCTCGCGCGCGGATGAATCGAATTCCGGGTCTGCCGGAGGCGGCAGCTTTTTCGGTTCCTTCAGCGGCAGCGGGAAGTTGCTGTCTTCGAATGTGCTTATCCATCTGCGGCGCGGCTTTTCCTTCTCGGGTGGCTCTTCCGGCCGGGGATGGATCCAGCCGAGAACGCGGAAGGGGCGCGACAGGTTTTCCGGCACAGGCTGCTCCGCTGGCGTGATCGGCTCGGGCGCGACGATGCGCGGGTCGATGCGCGGCTGCAGCGCGGCGATGGTCTGCCAGCCGGGCATGGAGATGGTGATCTTGTGGCTGTTCTTCTTCACGCCGACGGGCGGCGGCGCGTCGGGCATCGGCATCTTTGGCGTATTCGCCAGAAGCCTGCGGCCCTCTGGCGTCATCAGCAGATAGATCAGCGCTTCGGTGACGAGGAGCGAACGGACGATCTTCTCGACGGGGACGAGGCGGCAGAGAATGTCGGTGCGCTGGCGGCGGCTGAGGTGGCGGGTGCGGGCGAGTGTGGCCACGGATTTCACCTCGCGCATCAGCACGCCGAACATCGCCTTGGCGCGTGTCCATAGGTCAGGGATCGAGAGCGTTGTCGGCGGCCATGGCGGCGCCGACATGGGATCGGTCATGCGTTTCATGACCGGAGTATTGTGTTGGGTCAGATGGGTGGTGGGGTGGTGAGTACGTCCGTCCCCCAGCAGATAGCTGGAGTGCGTTGAATCTGTTGGGGTGTGGGGATGGCTGTCCTACAGCGCGATGGGCGAGATTGGGGGATGGAGCGCAAGTCGCCACGTCATCCTTCGGGGCGCGAGGATGACGTTAGTCGCCTTTGATCGTCATTCCCGCCGAAGGGAAGCGTAGAGCGGGAAGCCAGGAGCGTTTGGCTTGGCTCCTGGGTTCCGGCTCACGCGCTTTGCGCGTGTCCGGAATGACGGCGCTAAAGTTTTCCTCTCCGAGGCCGAGCGGGAGAGGACGCGGTAGGGGCTTGCCCCCTACGTCTCGGCGCTGCGCGCCGATCCACTTCCCCCGCTGCGCGGGGGAAGAAAATTACGGGCGCTGCGCGCGCTTTTTGAGTGCTAACGCCGGTACTTGATGAAGGGCGTGGCTTTGGCGACCTGGTCGTAGAGTTTGCGGGCGGTGGCGTTGAACTCTTGAGTCAGCCAATAGACCTGGTCGGCGCCGCGTTGGTCGGCGGCGGCATAGACGGCTTCGATGAGGGCGCGGCCGACGCCTTTGCCGCGAGCGTCGGGGCTGGTGAAGAGGTCTTCGAGGTAGCAGCGGGGGCCCGCCGCCCATGTGACCGGGTGGAAGAGATAGTGGACGATGCCGAGGAGTTTGCCGTCTGGCGTTGATGCGCAGAAGGCGTGGATGGGGGCTTCGGGATCGAGGATGCGGCGCCAGGTCAGGTCGGTGACTTCGGCGGGGACAGTGCTTTCGTAGAAGGTGAGGTAGCCCTGCCAGAGCTGGTCCCACTCGGCGCGGTCTGCGTGGGTGAGGGGGCGGATGGTGAAGGTCATGCGTCAGCTCTTGCGTATCGCGAAGATGCCGCGGGCGACTTCGATCGACTGCGGTTTGCCATCCTTGTCCGTTGTGTAGCCGAGCACGGGGCCGTTGATCGCGAAGGCCTGTGTCTCGGAGACGACGTTGAAGCGCTGTCTTGCAACGAACGGCGCGGCTTCCACCCATAGTTTCCCGCCTTCAGGCGTGATCGTGACGGTAAGATCCGGCTGGCCC
>JAUYSA010000386.1 GCA_030696545.1 Hyphomonadaceae bacterium | reverse complement strand
TTAAACTGCGCGCGCTCGCCAAGATCACCGGCAATTCGATTGACATCAGCGCCAAGGTTGGCGAGACGCTGACTTTTGGTCGCCTCAAGGTGACAGTGAAGGCCTGTTTCCAGGCGCCGCCGGAAGACACGCCGGAGTCGGCCGCCTTCCTTGAGATTCATGCAACGGCGCCTGTCGGGAAGGTCAAGAACGACACGGCAGCGGAAACTGCCCGCATGCATCGCGGACCGCAGCCGATCGGGCCGGATGGATTGCTGTTTTCCGGATGGATGTTTGCGTCGTCGCCGGGGCTAAGCGCGCTTGAGCATCCGACCTACGATGTCTGGGTGATCAACTGCAACACGTCGACGCCAGTCCAGCCTGCAGCGCCAGCCACGTCGGTATCCGAGCCAAACTGAGCGTCAACCTCCAGCGCGGCGGCAAGCCTGCGCTGGAATTCCTCGCGTGGGATTTCTTCCACACCAAAGCTGAGCAGATGTTCCGTGACGAACTGCGTATCGAGCAGGACGAAGCCGTCGTGCTTCAGGCGTGCA
Source organism: Hyphomonadaceae bacterium (assembly GCA_030696545.1). GTDB lineage: Bacteria > Pseudomonadota > Alphaproteobacteria > Caulobacterales > Hyphomonadaceae > UBA7672. Next base: position 6,346 of record JAUYSA010000386.1, on the reverse strand, counting down.
ACAAGGTGAGCCAGAGCCACCTTTGACGCGTCAGTGACACGCGAAAACATGCTCTCGCCAAAGAACGCGCCGTTGAGGCTGACGCCATAAAGGCCGCCCACAAGCTCGCCACCCAGCCACGCCTCGACGCTGTGCGCGTGACCGACGCGATGAAGCGCGCTGTAAAGGTTCAGGATCGGTGAGTTGATCCATGTACTTGGGCGGTCTGGCGCTGACTCCGCGCACAGCTCCATCACACGAGAGAAGGAGGTGTTGAGGCGCACCTCGAAGACATCCTGGCGTATGGTTTTGCGGAGACTTTTTGAAACGTGAAAGCCATTGAGTGGCAGCACGCCGCGCAGATCGGGATCTACCAGAAAAAGCCGCGGATCGTCGCGATCATCCGACATCGGAAACACGCCGCGACGATAGCAGTCCAGCAACTCTTTCGGGCCGAAAACCCGGCTCAACGTCTTATCCCTTCTGCGAGTCCTTGGCTGACTTCAGGAAGCCTTCCAGCCAGTGAATGTCGTAGCTTCCGGCCTGGATATCCTTGTTGTCGACGAGGCGCATGTGCAGCGGCAGCGTTGTCTCCACCCCGCCCACAACCATCTCACCAAGCGCGCGACGCAGGCGGGCGAGTGCTTCCGCACGCGTAGGCGCGTGCACGATAAGCTTGCCGATGAGGCTGTCGTAGTGAGGCGGCACGCGATAGCCAGAATAGACGGCGCTATCTAGGCGAACGCCAAGTCCGCCCGGCGCATGGAAGTCGGAGATCAGACCCGGTGAAGGCGTGAAAGTTTCCGGGTTTTCCGCATTGATGCGGCACTCGATGGCGTGTCCATAGATGACCACGTCCTTCTGCGTCAGCGAAAGCTTCTCGCCGAATGCAATGCGGATCTGCTCCTGCACGAGATCGACGCCGGTGATCATCTCTGTAACCGGATGCTCGACCTGCAGACGCGTGTTCATCTCGATGAATTAGAACTCGCCATCCTCGTAGAGGAACTCGATCGTGCCGACGCCGAGATAGCCAAGCTTTTTGATCGCCGTTGTAACGGTCTTGCCGATTGCCGCGCGAGCAGCAGCGTCGATGACAGGCGAGGGCGCCTCCTCGAATACCTTTTGGTGACGGCGTTGCAGCGAACAATCGCGCTCACCGAGATGGATCACATTGCCATGGCTATCGGCGACGACCTGGATCTCGATATGCCGGGGCTTCTGGAGATATTTCTCCATGTAAACCGCATCGTTGCCGAAAGCCGTCTTGGCTTCGGTTCGCGCTGTCGAGAACGCGATCTCCAGCTCGTCGGCTGACTGCGCGACCTTCATGCCGCGTCCGCCGCCGCCAGCGGTTGCCTTGATCAGCACAGGATAGCCGATGCGCTTGGCTGCTGCCTTTGCTTCTTCGATCGTGGGCAGCGCGCCGTCCGAGCCCGGCACAACGGGAATGCCCGCAGTCTGGATTGCGTCTTTCGCCGTGATCTTGTCCCCCATCATCCGGATATGTTCCGGCCGGGGACCAATAAAGGTAATGCCTGACTTCTCGACGATCTCCGCAAACTTGGCGTTCTCGGAGAGGAAGCCATAGCCGGGGTGGATCGCCTGCGCGCCGGTGATTTTCGCGGCGGTGATGATCGCGGGGATATTCAGGTAGGACTTGGCGGCGGAGGCGGGGCCGACGCACACGCTTTCATCCGCGAGGCGGACGTGCATGGCGTTACGATCGGCCTCGGAATGGATGGCCACTGTGTGGATACCCATTTCCTTGCACGCACGATGCACGCGGAGGGCGATCTCTCCGCGGTTCGCTATGAGGATTTTGTCGAACATCGCGGGGCGCTATTCGATAATGACGAGAGGTTCGCCGAATTCGACCGGCTGCTGGTTCTCGATGAGGATCTGCGTGACCGTGCCGCCGCGCGGAGCCGTGACCGGGTTGAACGTTTTCATTGCCTCGACGAGGCACAGCGTGGCGCCGGCATTTACCGTGTCGCCGACTTTCACAAACTTCGGAGCGCCTTCTTCGGCCTGCAGATAGACCGTGCCAACCATTGGCGACTTGACGGCGCCCGGGTGATCGCGAAGCGACGCCGTGGGAGCGGCAACGGCGGCAGACGCGCCGGCAGCCGCCGCAGCCGGGGCGGAAACGGCAGCAGGAGCCGCTGAGTAATGCACGGCCGCCGCGGCGCCCTTGGCCACCTTGATGCGAACGCCACTTTGCTCGATTTCGATTTCGCCGAGATCGGCTTCACGCAGAATGGCCGCAAGCTCGCGGATCAATCCGGTGTCGAACCTGCCATTCTTGTCGGAAGGCTTGTCGGCCATGGTCGTCAAACTCTCTTCTGTTCAGCAAGGGCGACCGCAGCCTCGATAGCCAGACGGTACCCGAGGGGGCCGAAGCCGGCGATGATGCCGGAGGCGGCCGGAGAGACCAGGCTCTTGTGCCGGAAGTCTTCCCGATTCCCAGGATTGCTGAGATGCACTTCCACGACTGGAATGGTCAACACCTTGAGCGCGTCATGGAGGGCGACCGAGGTGTGGGTATATCCACCGGCATTTATGACCACAGCGCCAGCCTGTCTATGTGCCTCCTGCACCCAATCCACAAGCTCGCCCTCGTGGTTGGTCTGTCGGAATAGAACCGTCGCCCCAAGGGACGACGCAGCCGCCTGTGACAGTTTTTCAACGTCAGCGAGCGTGGCCTTGCCGTAAATGGCAGGCTCGCGCTCACCCAGCAGGTTGAGGTTCGGGCCGTTCAGGCAGTAGATGGTCAAGCTCATGGACGACCCTCACCTGAGACCAGTTCGCAATGCCGGGATTCCAGCGCGGCGAGCGAATGAATAGGCGAATCCCGAGCCGGATCAAATGCCTGAGACGACGAAATGAACTTATTCCTGAACGGCGAACCAGTCAGCGCGCCTGACGCTGTCACGGTGGCCGCCTTCCTCGAAAGCTTGGGCATGCCCGAGCGGGGCGTGGCCGTGGAACGCAATCGCGAAATCGTTCCAAAGTCGATGTATGCGACCATCCATCTGGCCGAAGGCGACCGGATCGAGATCGTGCAGTTTGTAGGAGGCGGCTGATGCCGGACACCGCAGTTCCGTCTGACGACAGGTTGGTCATTGCCGGCAAGGCTTACGCCTCCCGCCTCATCGTGGGCACAGGCAAATACGCCAGCTATGCTCAGAACGCTGAAGCGGCTGAAGCCGCTGGCGCCGAGATCGTGACGGTCGCGCTGCGCCGCGTGAACGTGATGGACAAGACGTCGGACCGTCTGGTCGATCACCTCGACCCGAAGAAGTTCACTTACCTGCCGAACACGGCTGGCTGCTACACCGCAGATGACGCCGTTCGCACGCTGCGCCTCGCGCGAGAAGCGGGGGGGTGGAACCTGGTGAAGCTCGAAGTGCTCGCGGACCAGAAGACGCTTTACCCCGACATGTCTGAAACGCTGGTCGCGGCCAAGGCGCTGATCGCGGATGGGTTCGACGTGATGGTCTATTGCTCGGACGATCCGGTTTATGCGCGAAAGCTTGAAGACGCAGGTTGCTGCGCGATCATGCCTCTGGGCTCGCTGATCGGCTCGGGGCTGGGCGTGCAGAACCCGGTGAACATCCGGCTCATCGTCGAGCAGGCGCGTGTGCCGGTGATCGTCGATGCCGGCGTCGGCACGGCCTCGGACGCAGCTATCGCGATGGAACTGGGCGTCGATGGCGTCCTGATGAACACTGCGATCGCGGCGGCGAAGGATCCAGTGCGCATGGCGCGTGCGATGAAGCACGCCGTGATCGCTGGCCGTGAAGCCTATCTGGCTGGCCGTATGCCGAAGAAGCGCTATGCCGATCCTTCGAGCCCGCTAGGCGGACTGATCTAGCGATCAGGTCTTCTTCAGCTTCTCGCGAGCCTGCTGCAGCACATCGTTCAGGTGTTGCTCACCGAAGCCGCCAATATAGACGCCGTTGATGAAGAAGCTCGGCGTGCCTTCGAGGCCGACCTTCTGATAGTCGGCGATCGAAGCCTCGACCTTGTCCTTCACCGACTTCGAATTCATGTCCTGCTTCATGCGCGCGACATCGAGCCCGACAGACTTGCCGACCTGTTCGATGATCTCGGGCGTGTAGGCGTTCGCGGGAACTTTCATCAGAGCGAGGTGCATCTCGCGATACTTGCCCTGGTTCTGGGCGGCGAGGGCAGCAGCGGCGGCCATCTCCGAGTTGGAGCCGCGCACCGCAGATTCCTTGATCACGACCCGCACGTCGCCACGGCGATCGTCCACCTGGCTCATCACCCATGGCGTCGCCAGCTTGCAGTACCCGCAGTTGTAGTCGGTGAACTCGACAATGGTGATCGGCGCATTGGCCGGGCCGAGCGTCGGGTCGTCCTTGGACAGCGACACACGCTTCCATGCGTCTTCGGTTGCGGCGATCTTGGATTCTTCCTCCCGGCGCTGCAGTTCGGCAAATGCCTCGGCAAGAACGATCGGCTCGCGCATCAGGTATTCTTTGACGATCGCCTCGACCTGGGCCTTCGTCAGCCCGTCGACGCTATCCGGCGCCTTCGCCGTGCTCTGGCCAGAGCAGGCCGCGAAAGCTAACGCGGCCAATGCCGAGGTGATGATCCTGTAGCGCATCAAGCGATCCTTCCGGGCGTCCATGCCCGCTTCTTTTGTGCAATATGGGCCGGTTCGGCCCGATTTCATCATCAATGTTGGGTGTGCAGCGTCGTTCCCACCAGCCCGGGGCGTGAACCACGCGGCCGGTTACGGGGGTCGGACAGCGCCATGATATCGTCGGCGCGCTGGCCATTCGGCGTTTCCAGCTTCAGCTTGTCACGAGCTCTGCGCGCGAAAATATGGGCGCGGCTCATATCGCCGACCTGATAGGCCTCCTCGGCGGTGGCAAGGTCGGCGTCGCCGATCCGTCCCTGCTTGGCGTACACAACAGCGAGCTGGTTCCAGGCAAATGCGTTGTCGTGTTCCAGCGCCAGCGCGTCGATCAGGAGACCTTCCGCCTCGTTGATGCTGGCCTCATCCTTCGTGCCGATCAGCGATCGGGCGAGGTTGACCTTCAACAGTGCATGTTGCGGCGCCAGCTCCACCGACTTGCGGTGCGGCGCGAGCGATTCCTCTGCCCTGCCGCTTTCGAATAGGATCTGGCCTTTCAATTCCTCGAAGTACGGATTGTTGGGATCAGCGTCGATTAGTTCCTGTGTCAGCGTAAGCGCAACCTTGATGTCCACCGCGCGATACGCAGCGATTGCGCGTGCGTATTTGCCGGGCATGGACAGATCGCTTGCTGGATAACGCGAGCTCACGCGCGACGCTGGTCCGATAAAGCCCACGAGTTTGGCTTTCATCATCGCGAGCTGGTCGAGCGTTTCCTGGCTCTGCGGTTTCGACTTCGCCGTAATCACAGCCGCGCGACGGGTGAGTGCGCTGATGCGATCGCTCGAAATCGGGTGTGAGCGGAAATACGGATCGCGACGATTTTCCGACATCAGCTCTTCATAGCGGAAATGTTCCATGAAGCCCGGAAGACCGTCGGCGGACTGTTGCGTGGCGTCGAGGATATCGAGGCCGAACTGGTCGGCCGCGCTTTCTTCGGCGCGCGTGAACTTGAACGCCGACAGCATGCCGAACGTAGAGGACGAACCGAACAGCGCGAGCGCCGCATCCGGCGCGCCGGCGAAGAGGGCGAGAGCGCCGAGACCCATGGTGATGAGTGAGGTGCTCTGGAAAGCGCCCCCGGCCTGCTGGTCGCGCGTCACGTTGTGGCCGAGTGCTATGTGGCCCGTCTCGTGCGCGATGACGCCTTTCAGTTCCTCCGGCGTCTTGGTCTCCAGTATGAGGCCCGTATGCAGGAACATGTTTTGTCCGCCAGCCACGAATGCATTCAGGCTGTCGTCCTGGACGATGAAGATGTTCACATCGGATGCCTTGAGCCCTGCCGCTGTAAACAGAGGATCGGCATAGTCGCGCAGGGTCTGTTCGATCTCGGCGTCGCGGATCAGCCCTTGAGCGGATGCGGCGAACGGCAGCGCGAGCGCCAACGCCGGACCCGCGACCGCATGTGCGATTCGCTTCAAAACACCCATCCGAACGCCTCCTTCAGTTCCGTCCTCCCGGCGGCAAGCTAACTCTCATGGGGAGAGAAGCAAATCCGCGCGGCAGTCCGGCTGCTGCTGATCCGGTCTCAGCCCGTCTTGCGGCGGCTCCACCAGCCCGCCTTGCGGGGGGCCTTGTCTGCTGCGGGGGCTTCTTCTTCCGGCGCGCCATGGATGGCGTGACGGCGAGCTTCGGCCTGCGCAGACTCGGTTTCACCTTGCTCCACGGGTTCTTCGACCGCCGGAGCTTCTGGTGCGGTTG